>NZ_JAEQCB010000006.1:0-172842 GCF_020738785.1 Microcoleus sp. PH2017_05_CCC_O_A
AACTACGTACCTTAAGAGCGCTGAAGCGCAACTACGTACCTTAAGAGCGCTGAAGCGCAACTACGTACCTTAAGAGCGCTGAAGCGCAACTACGTACCTGTAGCTTTACTTATTCTTATTGAACGACTGTTTGCCAAACCCAAGACAAAGCAATCGATCGCCCTCAGCGACATTTGGGTCATTCTGTAAATAATCCCCCAACCACTCGCAACTCCGAGCAATAATATTATTTAGCTCCAAATTCTCCACAGGTAACAGAATTACAGTCCGATCCCTGCTAGCAAAACCCAGAGTTTTGCTGTCAGAACTAAAAGTAACGCTCAACACCCGATCGCTCGATTCCAAAGTCTTCGATAGCAGCGCCTTCTTGCCGTCAAAATTCCACAGCTTAACAGTATTTCCCGCACTCGCTGCCGCAATCAATTTGCCGTCTGCGCTGAAACTCACGCTTTCCACAGTATCGCTGTGGTTGAGTTTTTCAGTTAAATTAGCTGTCTTACCATCAAAAGCCCACAAGTAAACTTTTTTGTCAGCACAACCAGCAGCAATAGTCTTACCATCTGGACTGAAACTGACATTTCTTACACTGTCTGCGTGATCGAGAGATTTCAGCATCTTCGCCGATGTACCGTTAAATTGCCAGAGGTAAACTCTCTTTTCTCCAGCCATTTCAGCATCATTTTGTGTTTCACTTGCTTTATTCTCAGCAGCGGTAGCAGTAGCAATTGTTTTGCCGTCAGGGCTGAAACTAACGCTAATTACTGGATTGCTGTGATCGAGTTTTGCAAGCATTGTTGCTTTAGTACCGTTCCAGCGCCAGAGATACAATTTGCGATCGGCACTGGCGGCGGCAATTATCTTGCCATCTGGACTAAAACTCACGCTTCTCACAAGGCCACTATGACGCAGGGTATCTAACAGTTTCCCGTTTAAACTCCAGACTTTCACGGTTTTGTCATCGCTGGCAGAAGCCACAGTTTTATTGTCTGGCGAAAAGCTCGTCCAGGTAACAGAATCCTTGTGGTCTGTTAAGGTTTTGATTAAACTCCCATCAGGGCGCCAAAGTCTTACCGTATTATCGCCACTAGCAGATGCAATTGTTTTGCCGTCCCCACTAAAACTGACTTTATAAACCCAATCTCCATGCCCGGATAAAATCTTATTCAACGGAGTGCTGTTTGGTTGCCAAAGTTTCACCATCTTGTCCTTGCTGGCGGAAGCAATCGTGCCGTCGCTGCTGAAAGTTACGGCCCTCACGTCGTCTTGATGTCCTCGAAAAGTGTTGAGCAAATTGCCGCTGCGACTCCAAATTTTTACGGTATCGTCGGCGCTGCCTGTAACTATCTTTTCGCCGTCGCGACTGAAACTCGCGCTGACAACTCCGTCGTTGTGTCCTTTGAGAGTTTTGATTTCCTCACCCTTTCGATTCCAAATTTTGGCTGTGGTGTCGGCACTGGCTGAGACGATTTGTTGGCTGTCGGGACTGAACTTCACGCTGTAAACAATGTCAGAATGTTTGGTTAATGTTTTGGGATTAATTTGAAATTTCTGGGTTTTACCTTTGCGATTCCAAAGTTTGATAGTTTTGTCAACACTTGCGGTCGCAATTGTTTTGCCGTCGGGGCTGAAACTGACGCCGAGCACCCAGTCTTTGTGTTTGGTTAAGGTTTGCAGCAATTTTTTTGTTTCCAGGTTCCAGATTTTGACGGTGTTGTCGTGACTCCCGGAAGCTAGGGTTTTGCCGTCGGGGCTGAAACTGACGCTGGTAACAATTTTGGTGTGGCCGGATAAAGTTACGATCGCACTTTTGTCGTTATCCACTTGCCAAATTTTAATTGTGCGATCGGCGCCACCAGTTGCGATCGTTTTCCCATCCGGGCTAAAACTAACACTCGTCACGCTATCGCCGTGCTTGAAAGTCTTTAATAACTTACCTTCTTTGCTCCACAATTTAACCGTTTTGTCAGCACTTGCCGAAGCAACTGAATTGCCATCTGGACTCACACTCACATCCAAAACAAACTTGCTGTGCTGCTCAAAACGGTTGCGTTCTTGCACCCCCGAAACTGCTTGTCTGAGCCTCTCAGCAATCTTATTTTTAGTATCCACAGGCAGCGCCGTACTTTTCAGAGAATCGCGACCGATTTTGATACTATTTTCCAACACTCCTAATTGATTTTTTTCATTAGAAAGCACCAAAGCCTCCGATGCGGAATTTAGGGCATCAGTCCGACTTGTTTCTGCTTCTTGCCGCGCGCTTTCTGCTAATTTTGCTTGCTCGAATCCTATCCAAGAAACACCTCCGAGTACCAGCACTCCTAGAATCGCCGCCCGCAATTGCCATCTCCGAGTTTGATAAAGTTGAGCTTCCGCTTGGTGCTGTTTGTCTCTAGCTAAGCGCTGGTTGTCTCTAGCTTCCGACAGCAAAGCATCTCGCTCTCTGTCTTTACGAATTTGTTCAATTTCATCTCGGTTAATTTGGTTTTGCTTGCGTAGTTCCTCAAATTCTGCTTTTTTATCTAATTCCTGCTGCTGGCGGATGAAGCTAACTAGATAGTCGTGAACGAGCTGATAAAGCTCTGCCGGCAGTTCAGTCCACCGAAAAACTAAACCGGATTTGACTAACAGTTCTAAGACTAAATCTAATTTATCAGTGGCTGCAAATATCGCTAGATCGGAGGCTAATTCGGCGCGGGTTTTCAGGGGTCGAATCTCATCTTCATCTGTGAGAAAATACAATATTCGGCGAGCAGCCCCTTCATTTTCTGGCCCGCAATCTTTGATGACTTCTTCGAGAAATCTTTCGACTAATTTTTGTTGGGGACTGTTGCCCAGTTCCTGATATTGAGTTAAAGTTCTAATGTCCTCTTGTTGGAGTTGAGCGCCCACAAGTTGCAGTTCGATCGGGCGGACTTCTCCCAATTCTCCAGCTAAATCTTTGACTAATTCTTCGATCAGCTCCGGTTCTAAGTAAAACTGCGATCGTTCAGTTAAAGTGCGAATTACCGCTCGCGCATCGCCCTGGGAAAAATTACCCAAATAAAACAGAATATCTTTGCTGAGAACGTCCGCCAAAATATCATTGTTGATAAATTTTGTTGGGTTTTTGGGTCGGGAAAATTCCAGCAAATAGTGCAGGTAATCTTCCCGCAAAGACAGGACGACTTTTAAATACTTGATTGTCAAGCATTCCCGCAAAAAATCAAAGAATATCTGTCTTTCCGCAGGCTCTTTCCACACGAAAAAGAATTCTTCAAATTGGTCAAATATCAGAACAGTTACTAGATGTTCTGAGTTTGTTTGCAACTCTTTGATGATTTTCTCATATTCGATCGCCTGTTTTTCGACAATTACTTCTACAGGCTGTGACTGCTCAATCCGATCCTGATTTACTCCAACCGAGCCGCCGTTAAATTCCTGCCGCAGATTGCCGTTGGCTGCGCCTGCTGCGCTCAAATCTCCCGAAGCCGATCCCGGTACTGCATCGAAAATGTCGCGATCGAATATTTCAGCTTTCCCGGCAGATAACTGTCTGGTCAATTCCCGCGGCCAGTTGTTGTAAACTTGCAGCACTACAGGCAAAACAGTCCGCATTTCGATCTTTTTTTGCTTGAGAGCCGGCACTAATCCCCCGGTGACAATTGAACTTTTGCCAACTCCAGACTGACCGTAAATTACTGTCAGTTTGTCCGGGGTATTGTTCATCCTATATATCAAGCGATTGAGGTCTGCTTCTCTACCGGAAGCGGTAATTTCGTCAGCAATAGTAGGAGCGGCGGCAACTGTTTCGGCGGGATTAATCGCTTCTCTGTGTGGCTGCAATTTTCCGGCTCCAATAAAAGCTCGGAAGCGATACGTATGTTCTACCGCTCGATAATCTTGCTTAAGCTGAAATGCTTTGAGATATTCTCCCCGCTGAAAATAGAATCCTCGCAGCATTTCTAAAACCCGCAAATACAGTTGCGGGTTGTAGCAAGGTTCGGTTTGCGATCGAGCTAGCTCTAAATGTGCGATCGCCTCCTCAATCTCGCCCAACTCGCTCTGAGCCTCTGCTAAAATTAACAGATATAAGCCTAGATGCTGCGATGTTAGAGGCGTTGCGTGTCCCGTCGCTTCAAATTTTGAGTTGAGAGCTTGTAGGGCGACTAAAGCCCATTCTTTCGCCCCTTGCCAATTCTTTTGCTCTAAGGCTACTCTAGCCAAAAAGCCGTAATCTTGAGCCAAATTAACTGTTGAGTTTTCCATATTTTCATGTAACCTCCGAGCTTTGATAGCTAAATTCCAGAGTGCATCCCAATCTTCTAAATGCTGCAATACTTCGCCTAGTTGATTGATGAATATACCGACGAGATATGGCTGTCCCGCGCGTTCGAGAACATCAATACATTGCTGAAAATAATTTTTAGCTTCCGTCCAGTAAGGACGGTTGCCACTGCGGTGTTTTTCTGCTTGAAAACGGTAGCAAAGACCGATGTGAAATACTAGAATTCCCTCTAATACTGGTGCAGGGTGAACGGTAAATAACAAATCACTAAATTCTGTTTTGGGGCCGATAAATGCTACTTGATACTTCCAAAAACTGAGACTTTTTTGATACAATTCAAGAGCTGCATGGATGCGGTTACTAGCATATTCGTCTCGGGCGCGAATAAATTGCAAGCTTGCTTCAATAGCTGGTTCTAACCTGATGTTGCAAGTTTGCAAGTCTTGTCTCGCCGACTCTAATTCAGCTAAAGAATTGGCTCCGAGAATGGCAGAGTTACTTAAACGCCATTTGCCGCTTTCTAAAATCTTAGCAAAAATGCGATCGCAACTTTTGCCCAAAAAATCCACCAACTCGTCTGGGCCCAGCACAAATTCAACACTTGTCGTCCAAGTCTCGATATCTGTGACTAACCGAATCAGTTTTTTTAAGATTTTGTCTGTCACCCACAGCACCACTGGGAAGGGAAAATTATTGCGAAATTCTTCCCTGACGTAGTTGGTAGATGTCAGTACGCGATCGATCGCACTTACCGACTCCAATCCAAACACCATTAAAGCTTGAGGCTGGCTGCCTTCAAGTTCGGTTTCTATCGTCGTGTACAGAGTTTTAACAGATTTCGGGAGGACAATTTCTCGAATCTCGACACCAGACTGCTGCCGCAATTGCCGTACAGTTTGTTCTCGCATCGCACTGTAATTGCACCGCACCAAAATCAGCGAAAATTGCCCCTGAGACATTGAAAGAGTCCGGGAGAGAGTTTGCAGCGCACTTTTATTTTGCTCTGCTGCGGTGTCTTGGTGGCAGTGCGAATTAACCATAATATTTGAAAATCCTGATAGATATAGATGCTTTCAGTTGACAGTTGATAGTTGACAGTTGACAGTTGACAGTTGACAGTTGACTGTTGATACCAATTTAATGTGAAGTTGCATATATCTCGATCCCCCTAAATCCCCCTTAAGAAGGGGGACTTTGAGGATATTTCTTGTCCCCCCCCCTTATTAAGGGGGGTTAGGGGGGATCGGATTCGGGAGTAGCCTCTAACATCACAATTATTCAGAGTTCTATTCTCTCTCTGTGTCCTCTGTGTTCTCTGCGGTTAAATCATTCCTATGCAACGGTCAACGATATAATAAATATAGCCTTTCTCAAAAAGATGAGGTATGCCTGACAGCTTATATAACCAATTAAACTCTTAGGGCTAAAGCCCAACAACGTACCTTGTTTTTAGCTGCCCGTACCTCAGCTCTGAAACTGTCCGATTATATTAGCCGATCGCCCTTAAAACATACCCGAAGAAATACATACTCTGTTATTATCATAATCTCAGGAAAATCAACCGGATTTTACTGATTTTTTTTACCCTCGGTGGCTCACATTCTCCCGAGCAAAAAAGTCGTGAAGCGTAGCTATCCCGTAGGGAATCGCCAAAAATCCCACAAATCTGATGCAGTTATTCGCAAACGGCTGAAATCTTGCATTCCCTGCTTTGCTGGCCCCTCGCCGCACTGAGATAAACTACGGGCGGCGGTTCCTCAATGACAACTTGCACATTTTCGATCGCATTTTCGATCAGAATTTTATCAATCTCCATATCTAAATTAGTAGCTGAAAAATCAGGTCGATCCCAATCTTCGCTTTCTTCAATGAGGATTGTTGTGGTTGGTGCCGCCATCTCTAAATCAAGCTCATCACCTAAATTAGAAACTTGCTTGTTTGGCTCGATTTTCTGACCGGTATCAGTAGCTAAAACTTGAGTGTTATTGGCAATTAGTACGATCGGCAGTGCTACCATTGCACTTATCGTTTGTCGCGCCGTGCTTTTCCTCATAATCTCCTCCTAGTATCAACTAAATTTTGGTGCTGCTATAAATTTAAACATCGGCCGCTACTTGACTGCGCTGCTATTATTTAATCGTCGCTTATTTTCGAGAAAATATACCCGATATGTGACACTTCGGGGCAAGTTTGCCTGACGGAGGGTATCCGGCTAACTCTTCCCGTTTCTATTGATTACTTGAAAACTCTTAAACAATCAGGTTTTCCTGTAAGTAATTTTGGAAATGAGGGTAAATAGGTACGTAGTTGGGCTTTAGCCCTCTTGGGACATATAGCCTTTCTCTAAAAGGTTCGCGGAGCAATTTTGTGAGAAAAAGCTTGACATCGTAAGGGTTGCAGCATACATCGGCATACCTCATCTTTCGCTCGAAAGGCTATATATCTAAAGAGGGCTGAAGCCCAACTACGTACCTTGATTGATTGGACAGAATTCTCGTTACCAGGAAGAGTCTGGTAATGCAGAGTGGCGAGGAAGAGCCACCAGCAAAATCGAGACGGTTGCTACTTTGTCAAACCGTGTTCGAGAGCGTAGCGAACCAACTCAGTACGGCTGTTAGTACCAGTTTTGCTAAACAAACGGCTGACGTACTTTTCCACATTCCGCACGCTAGTTTCCAAGCGGCGGGCAATTTCCTTATTCATCAAACCTTGAGCAACCAAATCCAAAACACTTTGCTCTCGCGGAGTCAAATCAATTTTAACCGACGAACTACTTTGGACGATCGCACTCCGCCCGCTTAGCAAAGACTCAATTCTCGCCATTTGGCTGGCCAAAGCAGCAATATCAGGACTTTCAGCATTGCCGCCCGTCTCCTTAGCCGCCGCGCGGCGGGCGAGCAAATTCGTGACAATTGCCACTAACTCGTCGGGATCGAAGGGTTTAGAAAGATAAGCATCGCAGCCTGCTTGATAGCCTTGAATGCGATCGCCAGTCATCCCCTTAGCCGTCAAAAACACCACCGGCAAAGCCTTATAGCGAGGATCTTCCCGCACTTGCTTGAGAAACTGATAGCCGTCCACCTGCGGCATCATAATATCTGAAATCACCAAATCCGGATTCATCTGCTGCAAGAGTTCCCAGCCATCCCGAGCATTACTGGCAACCTCAACCGAAAAATCGCTATCTTCCAAATAAGCTTGTACTGCTTCCCGCAAGCCCGGTTCATCATCTACCAATAATAGTCTTGCTGACATATCCCTTACCCTTACGTTTTACCACTATTATCTTTTAATTTAGCCGAATTCAACTATTTTTTCACTCCATCTATAGAAGCAACTCCAAAAATTGCGATTAAACTCAAAAGTTTTGAGTTGGGTTTCGATCCAACAGACAAGATTACAAAAATAGTTAGGACTGGCTTTCCGGCCCATCCCACAACAATCATTTTTTCTGGGGCGATTCTCCAGATCGTCGTCCCACAAAAATGATTGTTGTGGGACGATGCTCAGATCGTCGCCCGAAAAATTGATCAAAAAGACTTTTACCAGAAAGAATTGGTTGAAAGCCCGATCGGGAGAAATTAAAATCAGACTATTGATTATTCCAATCCTCGGACTTAAAGGTAGAGGTCGTTCTTCAACTGTCAACTGTCAACTGTTGAAAATCTTGTCTATTCTTAAAGCCTTCCCAATTAAACTTTTGAACGATCGGTCAAAATTTCATAACCGGTATCCGTCACCAACACAGTATGCTCGAACTGAGCAGACATAGCATTGTCAACCGTTACAGCAGTCCACTTGTCAGCAAGCGTCCGAGTGTACTTAGAACCTGCATTCAAAATCGGTTCGATCGCCAATGTCATACCCGATCGCAATTTCACGTTAGGCATTTCGCGGGTGCGGAAATTGAAAACCGACGGTTCCTCGTGCAAATTGCGCCCGACACCGTGGCCTGTAAACTCCTCAACAATGCTAAAACCGTTGCTTTTGACATGATCTTCGATCGCACCAGCGAGATCGAGCAAATAAGCACCAGCCTTGACTTGTTCGATACCTTTATAGAGAGCTTCTTCTGCAACTCTAATTAATTTTGCCGATTCCGGTGTCACTTCCACAACTGCGATCGTGATGCAAGAATCGCCGTGAAAACCTTGATAATATGCTCCCGTATCTACTTTGAGAACATCTCCGGATCGAATTACTTTTTTAGGGCTGGGGATGCCGTGAACAACTTCGTTATTAATGCTAGAACAAATTGAACCAGTAAAACCGTGATAACCTTTAAAACTTGGAGTTGCACCCATTTCACGGATGCGTCTTTCGGCATAAACATCCAAATCAGCAGTAGTCATTCCCGGTTTTACAAGTTGAGAAATTTCTTTCAGAACCGTGGCGACAATTTTCGCTGCTTGCCGCATTATTTCGATTTCGCGTTCAGACTTAATTTCAATGCCTCGACGCTGTTTTGTGACTTGGGGTTCTTTAGTTGGGCCAGAAAGCAGACTGCTAAAAATATTCATGTATTGAATGTCAGGTAATTTTGTGATTTGAGGGCGGGTATAGCAGTGGACAGTTGACAGTGGACAGTTGACAGTTGCACAGTCAGGAAATCAAACCGTTGATGCTATGGGTTAGGAGGCTCTATTCATGAGGTTATTTATGTCCTCATCGCTGGGGCGATTGCTATAAAAGCAAAAAACGGCAAATATTGGGTTTTTTGGGGAAAAACGGGTTTGTTGTTCCGAGCTGTCGATCGCTTGTCCTTTAGCTAGCTTAATATTTTTCTTGGTAATCTGCACGGGAGAGGGAGAGGGGGAGAGGGGGAGAGGGGGAGAGGGGGGACAGGGGGGACAGGGGGAGAATGGGAACAATCCTCTTTTTTCCTTCTTCCCTCTTCCTTCTGACTAATGACAACTGACTAATGACTTCTTATTTATTTCCAGTTTTGCCACGAACTATTGAAGATAGAAGTACCCGGAAATGCGATCGGATTCTTATTTTGCTGCAACCGCAACTGTAACGCCTCCAAATTCGGTTCGCGGGAGGGCAATTCGTCCACCAATTCATAGGGTAAAATCCCCTTTTCTAGGGAAAAAGCAGCCGTAACTCCCGCAGCAGCCCCAGCAGACCATTCAAAGGAATGCACTCGATAAGCAGCCGCTGCCGTGTGGCTGACAGCAATACTTTTACCCGCCACTAACATATTGTCAATCTTCTGAGGAATCATTGCCCGCAGGGGAATTTGGAACGGATAAGCCGATCCTTGACCTTTGCGAGTGCCTTCGCGTTCGGTGTTTCCCGGTGCTTCTGGCGGGCTGTTGGTCATGCAGGGGTGAAAGTCGATCGCATAATGACCGATACCTACACTATCAGGATAAATCGTGGCGCGCGATCGCGATTTTGTCTCCTCAACAGACTGAATTCCCACAGCCAAAGCCGGCGCATTCAAGCCTCCCAAAGCCAGCCACAAATTGCGATACTCTTGTTCCGACAAATTCTGGCGGTAAAAATCCGTCTTAAAATCATTGCGAGACATATCAACTTCCCACACCGTAAAACCTTGAGGTTGAGTAAAAGTCGGCCGCCCAATAATCCGCCGCCCCTCCCGCATATAAGGATACTTAGAAAGTCCGTGAACCGTCCCCATGGGCGAATCCAAGCCGCTCAAAAAGCGATTGTTAGGATAAGGCTTTTTCACTCCATTACCTAATTGCGAGTCAGTGGTTCCTGCTACCAGCCAGTAGAAATATCCTTTCGCATTCTCTTCACCGCGGCGCAAAGTTTCCGCGCGCAAACCGCCCATCCAGCCGCCCGGTTGCAGTTGACCGTTTGCTGCCAATTGCGATCGAGAATAAATTAAATTATCCTCGGCAGAACCGGGACGGTAATCATTCCCCCACGTCCAGTTTTGCATGGAAATATCCCCAGGATAAATCGGGAATTGCTTCGGGTCGGCAGGGCGCGGCTCATCCGGTCTCATGCTCCTAATTTGGCGGTAGCTAAAAACTAGCGGAAAACTAGCTAATCTCGCTAATTCATAACTGTAGTAAGGAGCGTATTGTTGATAGAAAGACGGCTGTTGGTGCTGCTGCGGTTCCTTCGTTGCCTCCATGGCAAAAGTGTAGGTAAAACCTTGGGTGCAGTAAGTGTCGCCGTTGGGGCTGGCGGAGGAAGGTTCCAGAGGAGAACGCGGGTCAATTCCCAGGCGGTAGGGAACATCGGCAAGTCCGATTAATTCGCCTGTTTCAGTCGCATCTACCACGAACCAATCTGCACCTCTCGGTTGGGATTTTGACTGGTTTGGTGGTTTGGAAGTAAACCGAATAATAGTTTTGTTAAATCGCGCCGAGTTTTCGTAGCGATAGGCATCTTCGATGGTTTGAGACAGAGTTTCGGTGTTGATTGGCCCGGTATTGGGGGCTGGTTTGTGTTGAATGCCGATCGCACTTTTAATCTGTTGGCCCCCAACCGCATTCCCCGCCGAGGCCGGAGTAACTGCTAGTTCTTTAATCACCGTATTGGGAAACCATTTCAGCTTCCCTTTGCCTTTTTCTGCGGCATCTTGCAAAATGTCAGATAGAATTTTGTGGCCGTTGTAGGGCATAAAACAGGAATAGCTAACCCAACAGCCGCCGGGATTTAGTCTCCCGTAATGTTCCTTGATGCGCTGCCGCAGTTCTAGGTAGCCGCGCGGGTAAAATAAGAGCGATCGCTGAGTGTCTCTTTCATCTAGTGCGGAGGTTCCCTGGGAGGAAATTTGACCGCCCAGCCAGTCAGTAATTTCGGTGATGCAAACGGTGCGCCCCGCCAGCAAACCTTCGTAGGCGGTAGCAGCACCTGCTAGCCCGCCACCGGCTACGAGAATGTCGCAAGTTTCCTCTTTGTCGGGATTGCGAGGAAGCGCAGCCAAGGCTGGGGTAATAGCCGAGAGGGAGGTAATCAGGCTGAGGGTGAAGGTGACGAGCGATCGACCTTTGAGCGAAGAAAATAGATACCGTCGCAGTTTAATCGGAGATTGTGGAATCAATTTAGACATAAGTGAACAACACTCATCGCATCCAAATGTTTATTTTGCAGTATACTGGTATTTCGCCGTGTTGTCAGGGCAAACTTTTTTATACAAGAGGCATAAATACCATCAACAACTATATAAAAGCAGGATAAACCTTATGCTTAAAATCGTCAAATTTTTTAGATCTTTGATTCCTTTTGAGAGTTTAACAATTACGACAAGTTTAACTTTTTCGGAAGTTTTGCACAGGTTGGACGAAGTTGTCACTCCTCCCAAACTTTTTAGAGTAACTCTACCCTTCGGCCCGCCACCTGCAAAACCTTACGAAGGAACAATTTCTGGCAATACCTTCAAAATCAGTCGCATCATCACGGGCCGCAATTCATTTTTGCCAATTATCGAAGGAGATATCCATTCTCAACCGTTTGGTTGTTCCATCAAAATTAGGCTGACTTTACATAAAATAGTCCTAGCATTTATGATTCTTTGGCTGTGGACAACGGGCAGTATTGGAATGTTTGCTTTATTTGCTTGGTTAGTAGAACCCTCTGTGGGCCCAATATTTTTACCGATATTAGGAATGTTTATTTTTGCATGGCTTTTGTGTTTGATTCCTTTTAAAATAGAAGCAAAATCAGCTATAAGATTTATGTCAATTCTCTTAACATAAAGTAACTTGTTGCGGGATTTTGTGAGCTATAAAATTTAAAATAATCAGCGTCAATCCGCGTTCATCTGCGGTTAAAAATTCCAAACTTATGCGTCAAAACGAACTCAAACAAAAAATCAAACAAGGCGAAACAGTCCTCGGCTTATTTATGAACTGCGCCTATCCCGCATTCATGGAAATCTGCGGTCATGCTGGATTTGATTTCGCCGTCATCGACATGGAACACGGCCCCCTGCACCCGCTAGCGGCTGAAGATTTGTGCCGCGCCGCCGACTGCGTCGGAATTGCACCCATCGTCCGCGTCCGCAAAAACGACGGCCCACAAATTCAACGAGCTCTCGACATCGGCAGCGCAGGGGTTCAAATACCTCAAATTGAAAGCAAAATCGATGCCGAAATCGCTGTCAAAAGCGCTAAATACAGTCCTCTGGGCGCGCGCGGCCTTTCTTTCGCTACGCGGGCCGGACGTTATACTGCTGCGGGCGTTGATATCACGGACAAACTCAATGAAGAATCCTTGGTGGTGATTCACATCGAAGGTAAAGGTGGCATCGAGAACCTGGCAGAAATTGTGACAGTCCCTCATATTGATGTGATTTTTTTGGGGCCTTACGATCTGTCACAGTCGATCGGCATTCCGGGCCAAGTTCGCGATCGGCGAGTCATCGACATGATGCAGGAAGCAGTGCAAACCATCCGCAAAGCAGGTAAAGCAGCAGGTACTTTTGCCGACAACCCGGAAATCGCCAAGCAGTGGATTGATGCTGGCGTTCAGTACGTTGCAGTTGGGGTCGATGTTGCCGTCTTCCTGCGGGCTTGTCAGTCGCTAGTCAAAGCAGTGCGGAATTAATTTGCTAAGTAAATCCACTTAATTAAATGTGAAATAGCGATCGCTAAAAAGCTTGCTGTGTATGTCTTTTTACCTCTTCCCTCTTCCTTCTTCCCTCTTCCCTCTTCCCTCTTCCTTCTTCCTTCTTTACGATATCTTTGCAAATTTTGTAGTATTTTTTACGACTCATTCAAAAAACCTGAGCTAGAGTAGAAGTATAAACCTTCTTAAGGCAAAACTTAAGAGGGGAGCAAGGCTTAAAGGAGAATAATTCATGAAAACCATATTAGAATCCATTCATTTGGACTATGCTTTCATGTTTACTTTTAAGAAGGTAAACTCGATTAAGCTAGAAGGTTTCAAGCCATTTTTTAACGATATGCCTGTAGATCCTTATATTAAAGGCAAGTATCGTTCGAGAAGATTGTCGCGGTTTGTCGTGAACGGGAATGAGTTAGTTAAGTTACCTCACGGCTATTTGTTTCAAAGCAAAGAGTACAATCCGGTGGTGGGCGACATCCGGCGGGAATTTGCTGAATTGGACGATCGGCTAATTGCGCTCGATAACTTCAAACAACTGATTTTTGCTTTCTTCGATTCATGCAAAATTCACCCGGAAGCTGAAATCGGAGTGCATCAAATCAGGACGAGTTGTTCGCCGAAAAATTTCGGCAACCCCGCACCGGAAGGCATTCACCAAGACGGTACTGATTTTATCGCGATTTTCTCGGTCGATCGCACTAATATTGTGGGCGGGGAAACGCATTTGTATTTGGCGAAGAAAGAGAAGCCTGTTTTTAATAAAATTCTGCATCCGGGAGAATTGCTGTTAGTCAACGATCACGAGTTTTTTCACTTTACTACGCCGATTAAACCGGAAGTGGAAGGAGTCGGAACTAGGGATGTCTTTGTGATCACTTCTCCTAGTTTGCTTACTGATTGAGGATGAGGTATGTTGTTGCGCTTTAGCGCTAAAGCGCAACTATAGCGGTTCTCAGAAAGGTGAGGTACGTTGTTGGGCTTCAGCCCTCTTAGCGGGACTGGTTACATAACGTATCAGTCATACCTCACTTTTTGAAAAAGGCTATACCTTTGGAGCGCTGAAGCGCAACTACGTACCTTTAGAGCGCTGAAGCGCAACTACGTACCTTTGGAGCGCTGAAGCGCAACTACGTACCTAAGAGCGCTGAAGCGCAACTACGTACCTTTGGAGCGCTGAAGCGCAACTACGTACCTTTGGAGCGCTGAAGCGCAACTACGTACCTAAGAGCGCTGAAGCGCAACTACGTACCTTTGGATAGGTTTAGGAGTTATCGAAATTTGCGTTCAGACTCTAGAATTGGAACATCATTAATGCTGGCTTCACGTCTTCGCATTAACCCATTTTCGGCAAATTCCCACTGTTCGTTTCCATAGGCGCGATACCAGTAGCCTGAATCATCATGCCATTCATACTCGAAGCGGACAGAAATCCGATTATCTGTAAAACTCCACAGTTCTTTCTTTAAACGGTAATCTAATTCTTTTGCCCATTTTCGTGTTAAAAAAGCTTTGATTTGTTCCCGTCCGCTGAAGAATTCCGCGCGGTTTCTCCACTCAGAATCTTCTGTATAAGCTAGGGCTACTCGTTCGGGATCGCGGGTATTCCAGGCATCTTCGGCAGCTTGAACTTTGGCTTTTGCTGTTTCTAGCGTAAAGGGCGGTAGAGGTGGTTTGGTTTCCATAAGCTTTGTTGTTTGTGACTGGAAGGAAGTCCGCTAGACTTACGATTTGTGCGAAATAATTGGGATTGCCCTAGTATAGAACTCGAATTGCGATCGTTCCCAATCCCAAATCTAAAATCGTACTAAGTTCCTACTTTTAATTTCTGCATAGTTTTCTGAAATCTCCTCAGCAGAAATGCTAGAAACAGCCATTGAGCAAGAATTCCCAATCCCACAAAAGGTATTGCTGTTGGTTTGTAGAACTGCCAAAACCCATAGCCGAATAGCGTCCAAAGTGCGGCGGTTGCAGGAATGCGATCGGGGATGAGTTCCCAATATAGGAGCATTCCGGGAGCAAGGAGCAACCAAATGCTGAATCCACAGCTCGCCCATCCCATTGGATTGCGAACTTTCGTCGCACAAACTTGTTGCACGAAGGTGGCGGATATTAAGATCGTATTTGTCGTACACAGAACTAAAAGACCTGTTTCTACAAGTTTTTTAGTGCCGATACCTATCCAAAATAGCCAAGGTACTAACAGCGCACTTGCTACGATTAGATGGATAATAACAGCCACTAACAGAGGGCTTCGATCCGACCAAATTAAGCTTTGCCAGCCGGGAGAATCATAGCGTACCCACTCTAATAAAGCTTGGCGTTGAGGGCAGATAGCAAGCATTAAAACCAGCAGCAGCATAACGGTCAAAACGTACATCGAGATAGCTGCCAAGGTGGCGTTCTGCTCATCCACCACGCTTGTGGGTAGGAAAAAGCCTAGAGCGAGAACTTCTACACCAGCTAAAATGGCATAACTTTGCCGTTTGCCGATCGCAGTCGATCGAGGTTTGTTGAAATTCCGCAACAATATTCGCCACAGCAAAAACGCAGTAGTGCCTAACACCACTAAACTAAAAGTATGAGACACCACACCTATGTTGTTAATCGGGAGCAAAAACCACGAAACAACAGGATGTGGGTATCCGAATATTTCTGAATTCGCCAACAGCGGCCGCCATGTGATGGCGGTGTTCCAGCTCATGTACAATGGGGCGATCGCGCAACAGGCGATCGCCCCAACTCCAAAGGCTGTTGCCTGTGGTGGGTTCCCTGTTCTCTGTGTTTCACTTACCAGCCCGCAGAGCATCACTACGCTGTAGCATATAGCGCATCCAAGTGCGAGCATCAGATAGACGCTGGCAATCAGGGGCAGCGAAATCCCCGCTTGCAAGCCGGCCAAGCAGTGCAGGGGAACCATCAGCCCTAGGAAAATATACAGCAGTACGGGAACGCCCAGCATTTTACCCAGCAGAATCTGCCACGCCGGACACGGACTCAGCCGAATAAAATTCAGAGTTCCCCGTTTCTGTTCCTGTCCGATGTCGTTGACTATCCAATAACTTCCGAGGGTAAATGTTACATAGGGCAGCATCCAAGTGATGATTTGCCACAAGTCCAGCCAGCCGTCTGAAAAGAGGCGGGAATTTGGCGAGGCAATCAGCAGTAAAATAATTTGGAAGATGACCGAAAATGAGACCGCTGCAATGACTGTGTGGGGTTTGAGTCTACCGCGAAGTTCCCGCAGCAGTTGCGGGTTCCAGTTACCTAAACGATCGATCAAAACTGAGTTTGTCATCGGGGAATAGATAGATAGGATTGTTGGCTGTTTCTGTTCGCTTTGCTGTCTGTTCCTCAGTCCCGGTAAAACCAATTCAAATTTTTTCGGTACTGGAAGCGGGCGATCGCACGCTCAGTATAACTCCGAGGCCATCAGATTCGATCTCAATCCTCAGCATCCGGATCGATGCCCATTGCTCGCAGTCGATCGGCTAACTGGGCGGCTTTTCGCTCCGCTTGTTCGGCTTTTCGCTCTGCTTGTTGGGCTTTTCGCTCTGCTTGTTCGGCTCTTTGCCGTTCTTGCTCGACTCTAGCCCGCTCAATTTCAACTTGTTCGGAGCCAATTAACAGCAAATTACCCTGGGAATCCCACCACCGCAGCCAAAGCATTTCTTGATTTTGATAACTTCCCTGCCAAAGTCCCAATTCTACATCTAATACAGGAATGGGATAGTGACCGCGTTCGTTTGGCTCGATCCTGCGATAGACAAAATCTATCAGGTGATAGACTTCTAAATTGCCCGTTTTAATTTCATAAATGCCGTAGTAAGGAATGCGGATAATTCTTTCGTAAACCCAAAACTTACCCGGTTTAGTTGTAGTACCGTCAGCGGCTACAGCTAGCGGAGTGCGATCGCGCTCTTCATCTCCATTCCCGCTAGCAAACTCTAAAGCAATGAACGGAGCCATGTGTTCCCGCCAAAGTACATAAGAACGGCGATAACCGTCGATTGTTGGCGGTACGTTGGGCACATAAAACCAATCCGGTGCTTCTGCGCCTCGCTCTGGCGGGTCAGTTTCTCGCCAGTAAATTCCGCAATCTTGCCCGATCGCATATTGTCCGTCTGGATGCAGCCGCTCTACCACCGACGCGATCGAATCTGTCAGAATGATACTCTGCGGATGCTCCTGAAAATTCTTCACAAATGTACCGTCTTCCTCTGGCAGTTGGGTATGATCGGGGAATGCAGGAGGCAAACCTGTAGCAGTTATTGTCTCGTTCATCGTCGTTTCCCGTGCATTTATTGTCAATTGTAATCCGAAATTTTAGAGTCATCTAATTTGACAATTCAGCTAATATTAGCAACCGCCAGCTATTGTCATGGTAAAATTGCACGCTGCACACCCTACAGACAGATTATGTGCATCAAGGACTATTTTTCCTTCTTCCCTCTTCCTTCGAGCAACAGTCAACAGTCAACAGTCAACAGCCAACTCAGTTAATATCAAATAAAGCAAGCCAACCACAGCGGAAGCATCAACAGCAAACCGACAGAAGTGAGGGCGATACTGCTAGCTAACAAATCGCGATCGAGTTCATATATTTCTGCTAAAATTAGCACCGAAAGAGCCGTGGGCGTTCCCGACATCAACACCAAAACCAACCTCGGATCGCCGCTCAATCCGAAAAAACTAGCACCCAATCCGATCAGTACCGGCACAATTACCACTTTTAACAGCGACGGGATTAACGCTAGTTCAAAACTTTGCCATGTTTTAATAGCTCTCAGCCGGATACCAACCAACACCAAAGCACTAGCAATTACCCCTAAAACTGCCGTCTGCAATCCCGATTCTACAGTCTCAGGCAGGGGGACACTTCTGGTAAAAAAACCAATGATAAATGCCCACAGGGCGGGAACTGTTAGCACGTCCCGAAGCTGAATCCACCAGTGATTTTTTCCATCGGAATGCCCGAAATAGCTAGCAAGAAATACACCAAATCCGTAGCTTCCCATCACGTTGTTGGTGACGCTGTACAAGACGGCCCAGTTGTTGTTATCGCTGCTGATGATCGCGGGGGTGATTGCTAATCCGACAAAGCCGGTATTCCCTAACATCGCAGCTAGGATAAAACTGCCTTGGCTCGATCGCGTCAGGGAATTTATATTTAATAGAAATAAATTAACTACAGAATGTTTGCCGTCAAAATATGGCTTTTTGACGTGGCGGGTGCTCAGCCGCCGTAATAATACCCAAGTCAACCAAGCTAAACTCGTACTGACAAATAATACGAATATGGCGATCGCCGGTGTGAATCCGACAGCACCGGAAAAATCGCTCTGACGGGCTAAAACTGCAATTTGCAGGGGTATCCCAATCCAGAACAGAAAGCGGCTCAGCAGCTTAGGAAAATCAACTGGGATGTACCGAAATACCAGCAGTCCCAACCCAGTCCAGATCACTAGAGGCGTATAAGCGTGAAATAATGTCTCAATCATAAAAACTTAACTTGACAATTTGAAATGCCTCTATTGACTAATAGTAAGGCTAAAACCAGTTTGAAAAATGCGATTTGTCGTTAGCGGAACTTGCAGCTATGGGATCGCAGGATGCAGGCTGTTTCACCCTCCCGCCGGGGAACTGCGCCCCCGCAATTTCCCGCCCAAATTCCCGCAGCCAGGAGGACACAATTTTGAGAGTATCAGACATCAACGATTGCAGCATTGTACTTTCAGATACACTTTCACCAGATTTGTTTGAATTTTACAAAAGTGCGATCGTCTTAGAAGGCTCTGCTAACGAGTTATCTGGCATTTTCCGAAATTATATGCTGTGTTTTCCGGCAGTTGCGATCGCACCTCAATACAGCGAGACTAAATCTGCTGATAAGTCAACCAAAAACGCATATTAAGCGCCAACACGACGGAGGGTATCGATCAAAATTTTAGACGAAAGTTCAAACTCCCAAATTGCATCTGTGGAGTCAATCTAAAATCTAAAATCTAAAATCTAAAATCGACTAACTTGCCCTCATCAATTCAATTTCAAAGAATTAACAGGCACCTCATCCCAAGAAGTAACTGTTCGCAATGTAGCAACCCAGCCCTGCTGTTTTTGCTCTGCCGTCAAATTCTGCTCAAAAGATTCGTGGCATTGCTTGGCTTGAGTCTCATCGCCACAAGCAATGCAAGCATAAAGAATACCCGACGGATCGATTTGCTCGTTTACCCAAATAATCACGATCTACTCTCTCAGTCAAAATCTACTGTCACTTAAATTTTCCTATATTTTTGCCAATTATTTACTAGGATTTACCCAACCCAAAATTGACCCACGAGGTGCCCAGAAACCGGGTTTTTCGGGAAAAGACGGGTTACAGACGGCAGATTCAGCAAAAAGCCCGGTTTCTGAGAGTCGTTTTTGAGAGTCCCAGTGCGATCGCCAACTGATAAAATCACTTCGAGGCCAAACTCGCCAAAGACTCCCCCGCCACCCGGCAAATCCGCCAGTCGGGCATCACATCAGCACCGATACCCTTGTAAAATCCGATCGCCAATTCATTCCAATCAAGCACACTCCACTCCAAGCGCCCGCAGCCCCTTTCCACCGTCAACCGCGCCAAATAAACAATCAAAGACTTGCCAATTCCCCGCCCGCGAAACTCAGGGATCACAAACAAATCCTCCAAATAAATCCCCGGCTGAGTCAAAAAAGTAGAATAATTGTAAAAAAATAGCGCCCAGCCGACAATCCGACCTTCGGATTCTGCTAGAATCGCTTCAGCAAAAGGGCGATCGGCAAACAAATGATTTTCCAAATCTACCGCATTACCTGTTACCGCATCAGATAACTTTTCGTACTCAGCTAAAGCCTTAATCAAATCAAACAGCACCGGCACATCGGCGCGGGTAGCTGGACGCAAAATCACCTCATCAGACATAAATCAATCAGTAGTAAGCGACAATCAACAATTTAAAATACCACATCAAGATATTTTTAATTCTACTCGTTACCAGGCTCCTGCCTAGTAACGCAGATCTGGAGGCTCTGCCTCCTTTTTTCCCAGCCGAGGCAGAGCCTCTGAATATCTGTTCCAAGGCTCTGCCTTGGGGGAGGATCTCAGTTTTGCATTTAATAGTGCGAGCGGGGGCGATCGCGTATTATACGATACGCGAGCGGGGGCGATCGCGTATTATACGATACGCGAGCGGGGGCGATCGCACTATAAGAAAAAAATGCTTTTTACAAAAATAAGATGCTCCCCTGCCTTGGAACCAGTTAAACCAATTAAACCCGCCTCCGCGGGTTTTGTTTGTATAGACGCGAATTTCATTCGCCGTCCAATATTTAAGACTTTTCACAATGCAAACTCAATGTTTTGAAGCTTATTTCAACCAGCCCTTCAACCGTTCCGTCACCTGAGGGCGGCGCAGCTTTCGCATAGCCTTATTTTGAATTTGACGGACTCGTTCGCGGGACAGATTGAACAAACTACTGACTTCTTCTAAAGTGTAAGGTTCGCCAGTTATCAAACCGTAACGCATAGCAACAATCTCTTTTTCCCGCTCAGTCAAAATATTATCCAACACCTCCAAAATATCTTGGCGCATCATCATCTCATTCATCTGAGCTTCGGGAGATTGCGTTGCATTATCTTCAATAACATCCAAAAGTTCCGAACTTTCTTCCGTGCCGATGCGGTGGTTGAGAGACAAAGATTGGCGGCGCACTTGCTGGAGGTAACGAAGCTGTTCGGAAGTAACTTCCATTTCTTTAGCAAGTTCAAGTTCAGTGGGATTGCGTTGAAGAGAACGCCTCAAATCCCGATAAACTCTTTTGAGTTTATTTAACTGTTCGACAATGTGAACCGGCAACCGAATTGTCCGCCCTTGATTGGCAATTGTGCGGGTAATTCCTTGGCGAATCCACCAATAGGCATAGGTAGAAAATTTATAACCCTTCTCAGGATCGAACTTTTCGGCGGCTCGGTTCAAACCCAAAGATCCTTCCTGAATTAAATCAAGAAAAGGCACGCCCCGGTTGAGATAGCGTTTGGCAATCGAAACCACCAAGCGCAAATTAGAGCTGATCATTTTCCGTTTCGCCGACTGACACTGGTAGCGGATCTGTTGCAGTTGAGTTTCGCTCACCCCCAAAGCCGTGGCTAGTTCAGCTTTTGTGGGCACTCTGTCCAATTCCTGCTTTAAACGCTCTTCTAGTTCCTGAAGGGCTACCAATTCTTGAACGCGGCGCGCCAACTCTACCTCTTCGGTGGCAGTCAGTAGGGGATAGCGAGCCATTTCTTTGAACAAAGCTCCCACGGGATCGTCGGCAGACCAACTGTTGTATGCTGACGATCTACTTACCGTCGGACGATCGATCTCGGTGTCCTCATCCTCTGCGATTTCGAGTGAGGCTTCGGATGCCACCGCAAAACTGCCTAAGTCAGATTTTGCCATATTTGCTTGGTGTCCGTGGGATGATTTGAAAAGTATCCCTTCACTGTAACGAATTTAATCAGAAATTTCCGAAATCCATATAGAAGTTGCTGACTAATATCTGATTGCGCTAATTTTATACATTTTTATTGAGTTCGAGCCAGTAAAGGAGCAGCCTGCAATAACTCCTGAGTATAAGGGTGCTGCGGATTAGTAAAAATATCCCTAGTTTTCCCGATTTCCACAATTTTTCCCGAATTCATTACCGCAATGCGATCGCAAAAAAATCTCGCCACCCACAAATCGTGGGTAATAAACAGATAAGTCAAATTAAATTCCTGCTTCAACTCCAACATCAGCTCTAATACTTGAGTCTGTACGCTAGCATCCAGCATACTCACAGGTTCGTCGCAAATAATCAGTTGCGGCCGAGTAATCAAAGCTCTGGCGATGGAAACCCGCTGCTGTTGTCCCCCCGACAGTTCCCCCGGATAGCGGCGAAAGAAATCCTCCCCAGGAGTCAAACCCACCCGCTCTAACATTTGGATTACTTGTTTTTTAGCTTCCTCTCCATTAGCTAATTTGTGAATCAACAAAGGATCGGCAATACTTTGCCCGACAGTCATCATTGGATTCAAGCAAGCGTGAGGATCTTGAAATACCATTTGCATTTGGCGGCGGTGTTTCCTGACAGCATCGCGGCTCAAGGCAGTGATATCTATGCCTTGAAATTCCACTTTCCCACCTGTCGGGGGAATCAGTCGCAAAATTGTGCGCGATAACGTACTTTTGCCGCAGCCGGACTCCCCTACAAGCCCGAGGATTTCTCCCCGCTCCAGCTCTAAACTAACGCCGTCTACGGCTTTAATTACCTGGCGGTTCCTCGAAAATAACTGGTCTAATAAATTGCTTTCTAAACTGTAGTGCTGCTGTAAATTCGTCACAGTCAACAGAGGTGAATTTGTTAAGTTTGTAGTGAGGACTTCAGTCCTTCTTTCCTCCGATGTTAACCCTTTACCCGAATCAGCTTGAATGTGCAAAGCTGCTTTCAGGAGCGATCGAGTATATTCGTGTTGCGGCCGTTCAAAAACATCCAGCACTGGCCCCGTTTCCACGACTTTGCCGCCGTACATCACCGCAATGCGATCGCAATACTCAGCCACCATCGCCAAATCGTGAGAAATCAATAAAATCGCCGTTCCTCTTGAAGCGCAAAGTCGGGTTAACTCCTGCAAAATCTGAGCAGCGACAGTTACATCCAAACTCGTCGTCGGTTCATCCGCCACAATTAATTTAGGATCGAGCAAAAGAGCCAAAGCAATTGCCACTCTTTGGCGCATTCCACCGCTAAATTCGTGGGGAAATTGCGACCAGCGAGACGCCGGAATTTTCACAGCATCCAAAATCTCGATCGCCCGTTTCTTAGCTTCCTTGCGATTCAAATTCGGTCTGTGAGCCTGCAAAGTCTCAATGCAGTGTTCCCCAACAGTCATCAAAGGATCGAGACGAGTCATCGGATCTTGAAAAATCAATGCCACAGCTTCGCCCCGAAAGCGTCTGAGCCGCGAAGCATTCATCTCAAACACCGACTCTCCACCAAAACCAACCCGCCCCTCAACCAAAGTCGAATCCGGCAGCAACCGCATCGCCGCCCTACCCAAAGTTGACTTACCGCACCCAGACTCCCCAACTAATCCCAGTTTTTCCCCCGGTTCCAACGCCAGGGAAACCCCATCAACGGCCCAACCGGATTGGCCCCGCCGCTGAGGATAAGCTACTCGCAGATTTTCAACCGAAAATAGAGAAGAGTCATTAGTCATTAGTCCTTAGTCCTTAGTCCTTAGTTATTGGTTATTGGTTATTGGTTATTGGTTATTGGTTATTGGTTATTGGTTATTGGTTATTGGTTGTTAATTATTAGTTGTTAGTTATTAGTTGTTAGTTATTGGTTATTGGTCATATCATGTCCCGTCATATAATCCTAAATCGTTCGTAGTGAGGACGGCGAGTCATCAATCGGGGTGACGGGATAAATTTCATCCTTACTACAAACAATTTTATTAATGACAATCGACCAGACATGATAGCAGTTAATTATTAGTTGTCAGTTAGTTGTCAGTTGTTAGTCAGTATTTGATAACTAATGACCACAGCCAACTGCCAACTGCCAACTGCCAACTGCCAACTGCCAACTGCCAACTGCCAACTGCCAACTGCCAACTGCCAACTGCCAACTGCCAACTGCCAACTGCTGCCAACTGCCAACTGACTAAATTTCCTTTCGTTTCAACTCAGCTCTCCGCAATATGTAAGTAGCCGCACAATCAGCATGGGGATGGTCTGCTAAAACTTCCGCTAGTTCCAACACATATCCGGCGATATCCGGGCCCAGCTTCTCAGTCAGCACCTGACGTTCCCGAGCAGCGAGTTCTTGCACGCGGGCCTTAGCTTGCCAGTTGGGAGAAAACATCTTGTCAATCTCGGTGTGGAATCCCAGACTTTCGAGAATATCCCACTCGCCGTTATCGCACCAAATTCCTCCGCACAGCATACAGCGCTCTATGTAAAAGGGCACTCTGCTAAACGGAACCTTTGCCCGCGACAGATAGTGACCGTCTTCGGGACACAGTGCTGCTTTGCTGTCGTAGGGAGACGGCGTGAATTCTATGCCGAGAGTGCCAGTCGGCTGAGGCTTCTCGGATTTGTTGTACCAGAGGCTGTGTTCTTTCTGCCAAGCTTCGTATTCTTTGCCCGGAATCCAGATACCGTAACAGTTGGGACACCACTGCACCGACATACTGCCGGCTAAGGTGCCACCGTCTAAGTTGGGATGCTTGCATTTTGGACATTCCACCGCTTTATTTCTCCTTGCCTTATCTATATTCCCTGTTAATTCAGATACATTTAACCCGGTAAATCTAGGAATCCACCCAAATCTACTGTGTATGGCATAATCTGGAAAGCTTGCAGCTTACCAGACATGGAGGTATCCCTCAAAGCTTTCAACAGAATATTGAAAGCGCCGTTTAAATCCCTGTCCAGAGTGTGTCCGCATTCGGGACATTTAAACGTTTTTAAGCCGCCCAACTTGCTATGGATATGACCGCATTTTGAACAAGTCTTACTGGTGTACTCTTCTGTCACGTCTACTACAACACAACCGTACTTGGATGCTTGATGCTTCAACGTTTGTTTAAAACGATAATGACTCAAAGTCACCATCGCTCTAGCTGTCTTCGTGGCAAGTTTTCGCTTACCCTTTTTTACCATTTGCTGCGTTTCAAATGTTGGCAAGAAAATTAACTTATACTTGCTAACTAGGTAATTAGCCGCCTTATTGTGCAATTCCGAAACTAAGTTCTTAATCTTAACACGAATCCTTGCTGCTACTTTTCTCAATCGATACCGCAGCCGCTTAAACTGACTACCTTTGCTTTTTCCGAGCCGAGACATTAACTTGTCTAAATGTCTGGCTAACCGATAAATGCGACCGATATCACTTTTGCCTAATTTCAGTATATTATGACCGTCAAATCCTGTCATAAATGTTCTGATTCCCGGGTCTAAGGCAATCGCTAATTCGGATTGAGTCGGAGGCGGTGCAACAGTGTCAACCGCATAGCAGATAAACCATTGATCGTTGATAATACTAAGGGTTGGTTCGTGTTGCATTACCTCCACTATTGCTTCAGACGCTTTAAAAGACAAGCCTTTGGTTTCGCGCGGATAGAATGTGTTTGATTTCCAGTTCGCTGTTTGAAACCTAATAGTTTGAGTTGGTTCTTGACAACTTCTAAACTTGGCTGTACCTTGGGATTTACAAGCTGCTTTGTGTGCTTCGCAGGCTTGAAATACTGCTAGTTGACGCGGGTTGTATGGCTGTTGAGACACCCATTCAGGTGCTGAATCCATGATGCGTTTACGCAATTCATATTTACCGATTTTTTCATTTTTGAGAATGGCAATTGCTTGATTGTAACACCATCTGCTTGCGGCTATCCATGTCCGCCATTTCTGAGCTAGTTTTGTTTCCGGGTAGACTCTGATCTTTTTGGATAGTAGATTTGTCTTGACGCTGGGAGTAGAGTCCGCAATCGTCAGCCTGGATGATTCATAGGATATCTTCAACCATTTCTGGTTGGGGAGATAAGTCTGTTCGGCACAGAACCAGGAGTTAGCAATTTTGCTGTTGACAGATCCACTTGATAATATGGATCTGTCAACTCCTGGGCGCGAGTAGATCAAAGCGATCGACGACCACAACTGTCTCGATATCTCCTGACATGACTTGTCCCAAAAAGGCAAGAATTTCTTTGCGTGTGAAGTTGAGTCCGTATCCAATGTATTGGAATTCGTCATACACGGTGGTTTTTTATTGATTACATACTATCAATGTCTACCGCTATCTTCAAGGAATTTACAAGAAATCGTTTACTATACGAAAACAGTTATTAATTTTGCATCTCGACGGGCCCGGGCGCACCAGAATTTTTTTGGAGCACCGCGCCGCAGTAGCCAATTAGCGTGTTAAGTCGCTCCGCCGTCGCAGTTTGCCTTGCGGATGCTGTTGCTGGCTGCTTCGCTACTTGCAAAAACGTGACATCTGTTCCCAATAACCGCAGTTGCTTGTGAATTTCCGTCAAATATGACTGTTCTGGGGGGGGTTCTGAGGCGTCTAACTCAGTGCTGGGGACTCTCATAATTTGGTTTCCGAAAAATTGTTGCACTTTTTTGTATTCGATCGCCAGCGCTGCCCGATCGACCTTATCCTGTGTAACAGTTCTTTGTAGCTGTTCGAGTGCTTGCTGTAATTCTTCGTAGCAATGGCGGCGGTCTTCGGACAATATCATGATTTTGTGAACAAATTTATATTTATAATCAAAGTAGATTCTTGCTTAAGGTTGGCTCAGATGAAGGAAAGCCGTGCCTTTTTGCAGCAATTCCCTGTTTTTTGAGAAAATTTCATCACTGGGGGCGTGACTCGATCGCTCTGGCTTCTGCTTTGAGTTTAGCGTTGCCTGTAAATGCCGATCGCCCGCTCCACCAAAAACAGGTACAGTGTCCTAATGCTCGCTAGAGTGGATATCTTCAAATTTTAGACCCTAGTTCCAGATTCATCTGTCGAGTCAAATCTCAAATCTCAAATCTCAAATCGACTGACCTCCACTGCTACCGCCAAAATATCCCCATTTTACCCGATCGATCGACCGCAGTGGCGGCAGTGGAGTCACTATATTTTCCTACCTGCGAGGGGGGGCGACTCGCAATTAGATAGGTATAGTTAACAGAAAAATTGACTATTTTTTTGAATTGCAAATTGTGGCATTCAATTAGTTTAGTATAACTAAACACATAATTTCGGCAATTCAACCGAAAACTGGCATTTAACCATTTGTATTTCTAATTTTTAAAGGTGTACCCCATGAACGCAAACACTCTGACTCCCTCGAATGCGATCGATCCTTGCATAGTTCCCGACTGGCTGCAAGAATGTCTGAATGCTCGATCGCAACCTGACGAAGCCCCAAATCCGAATTGTACGACGGACAACGGCTTAATTTGTCGGGCCTTTGAATTTGCCCGCGACTTGCACGAAGGACAGTACCGCAAATCGGGAGAACCTTATATTTGCCATCCCGTAGCTGTAGCTGGAATACTCCGATATATGGGCGGAAACAGCGCTATGATTGCTGCTGGTTTCCTCCATGACATTGTGGAAGATACAGATATTACTCTCGAAGAAATAGAACAGCGGTTTGGGGCAGAAGTGCGACAGTTAGTCGAAGGAGTCACCAAGCTTTCTAAGTTTAATTTTTCCAGCAAAACAGAGCGCCTTGCCGAAAATTTCCGCCGAATGTTCCTAGCAATGGCTAAAGATATTCGCGTGATTGTCGTCAAACTCGCAGATAGGCTGCACAATATGAGGACTTTGGAGCATTTGTCCGAAGAAAAGCAGCGCACCATTGCCCTAGAAACCCGAGAGATTTTTGCTCCCCTGGCGAACCGTTTGGGTATCGGGCGCTTTAAGTGGGAATTGGAAGATTTAGCCTTTAAATACCTGGAACCGGAAGCTTACCGCGAAATTCAGGACTTGGTGGCGGTGAAGCGGGGCGATCGAGAAACCCAACTTGCAGAAGTCACAGATTGTTTGCGAGAAAGGCTTGACAATTTAGGCATTAAATGCTATGAAGTCAGCGGCCGTCCCAAACATTTGTACGGGATTTATGGGAAGATGCAGCGCAGGCAAAAAGGCTTTAACCAAGTGTACGATATTGCTGCGGTGCGGATCATAGTAGAAAGCAATGATGACTGTTATCGCGCATTGGCGATCGTCCACGATTCATTCCGCCCGATTCCCGGCCGCTTCAAAGACTATATTGGTTTACCAAAAGCCAACCGCTATCAATCGTTGCACACCGGAGTCATCGGCACCAGCGGCCGCCCCATCGAAGTACAAATTCGCACCGTAGCAATGCACCACATTGCCGAATACGGCATAGCAGCCCACTGGAAATACAAAGAAACCGGCGGTTCCAATACCACAGTAACCGGCGACGACGAAAAATTTACCTGGCTGCGACAACTGCTAGAATGGCAAACCGATCTCAAAGACGATCGCGAATATTTACAAAGCATTAAAGACAACTTATTCGACGAAGATATCTACGTTTTCACTCCTAACGGAGACGTAATTGCTCTCAATAGCGGGTCAACACCCGTAGATTTTGCTTACCGCATTCACACAGAAATAGGCAATCGCTGCACCGGCGCCAGAGTCAACGGGCGGATGGTGACACTAGACAAGGTTTTAAAGAACGGTGATATTGTAGAAATCTTGAATCAAAAAAACGGCCATCCCAGCTCCGATTGGCTGAATTTTGTCAAGACAAACGGAGCAAAAAACCGAATTCGCCAGTGGTTAAAGCGATCGCACCGAGATGAAAATCTCGCTCGCGGGCGGGAATTGCTGGAAAAAGAATTAGGTAAAAACGGCTTAGAATCCTTGCTGAAATCTGAACCCATGCAATCAGTAGCTCAGCGCTGCAACTACCACAGCGTCGAAGATTTAATCGCAGGTTTGGGCTACGGCGAAGTCACCCTAAATCTCGTAGTCAACCGACTGCGAGATTTAGTCAAAGTGCAGCAAAAAATAGAAGCTGCACCCGCAGGAATCCAGGAATCGCCAGTACAAATACCTGCATCAGCCGCACCCAAACCCGTACCGAGTTCATCTCCGAGCAAATCGCCGATCGCAGGTGTAGAAGGATTGCTGTATCATTTAGCCGGCTGTTGCTGTCCGATTCCCGGCGAATCAATTATTGGAGTAGTGACTCGCATCCGAGGAATTTCGATTCACCGACAAGGCTGTTCAAATGTTGAGAGTGTACCGGGTGATAGATTAGTTCCTGTGAGTTGGAATTCCACCAACCGCAATGAATCTCGCCCCAATACTTATCCGGTTAACATTCAAGTCGAAGCGCTCGATCGAGTGGGAGTTCTCAATGATGTATTATCGCATTTAAAAGACAACAAAGTGAACGTCCGCAGCGCTCAAGTCAAAACATATCCAGGATTGCCGGCATTAATTGACTTGTGCATGGATATCCAGGATAAAGAACAGTTCGAGCGGACTTGTATGCAGATTAAAAATATGAGCGATATTTTGAATTTGCGGAGGCTGAGTGAAGCTGAGTGAAGGAACTTAAGAAAGACGGCGGTTGAAACCAGGTTTAGAAAAAATGAAGAAAGACGGCGGTTAAAACCGCGGAGTTTACGGGCACACAAACAAAGTCCGCCTCCGCGGACTGAAGAAGATCACATAATTTTAACCGTTCCTTCTTCAACCTGCGAAGGCAGGTTTTGTCTGTATAGACGCGAATTCTATTCGCCCGGTCTTCTGAAGAAGATCACATAATTTTAACCGTTCGTTCTTCAACCTGCGGAGGCAGGTTTTGCTTGTATAGACGCGAATTCTATTCGCCCGGTCTTCTTCGAGACGCACCCGATTGTAGGTTTGTAGTGAGGACTTTAGTCCGCAAAAAGAAGGACTAAAGTTCTCACTACAAACCTATAGTTGATATTTTGCTCGACATGATATCCAACCATTTTTTGCATAATTCGTGCCTTTATTTCGCCGGAGTTGCAGGCTTGGACTCACCCAATTTTTGCTGCAAAAACTGCCGCGCTAATTGTGCGGCATCCTGCTGTTTCCCATCAACTTGATAGTTGAGTTGGCGCATATCTTCCTCGGAGATTTTGCCGCCCAACTCTGCGAGCACTGGACGCAATTCGGGATATTTTTCCAAAATTTGCGATCGCACAACCGGCACAGCTTCATAGGGCGGGAAATAGTTCTTATCATCTTTGAGCACTACCAAACCCAAACTTTGAATCAAACCATCGGTTGTGCCTCCAGCAATCACATCTACTTCTTTTTGTTGCAGTGCTTGATAAAGCAATCCTAACAGCAACTCCTTCGGTTCTTCCGCAAATTTAATCCCGTAAGTTTTAGCCAATCCGGGAAATCCATCTTCTCTATCTTTGAATTCCGGCCCGAAACCAGCGCGCAATTTTGGTGCAGCTTTACCCAATTGCGAGAGATTTTGCAAGTTAAGTTTTTTGGCATCGTCTCCCCGCACAATAATCGCAAAACCGTTATTAAATCCCAGGGGTTCAGTCCATTCGGCTTTAAACTGTTTGGGATATTCTTGTTTGAGGTAGGCGAGGACTTTTTTGGGGTCAGAAATCGGCTTTTGTTTGAGAATGTTGGTAAAACCTGTACCCGTATATTCGACGTACAAGTCAATTTTTCCTGCTGTTAGGGATTGATGGCAAAGCGAGCCTCCGAGGTTGAGTTCGCGTTCTACTTTAATATCTGTTTTGGCTTCGATGTGCTGTGCTAAAATTTCTGCAAGGATGACTTGTTCGCTAAAGTCTTTTGAGCAAATAACAACTTGTTTTTGAGAACTCGAATTGCAGCTTGTAACTGCGAACAAGCAAAGCAATGATAAACAGGAAGATAAAAAATTGATTTTTGATATTTTCATTTTTTTATTGTAACATTTATGTAGATAGATACAGGAGAAAATATGCTATTGAGTGTCAGGGATACGATCCGGGAGCAGCGACAATTTTTTGCTACTGGGAAAACTAAAGATGTGGATTTTCGGATCGAACAACTCAAAAATCTCAAAAGTGCGATCGTCTCCAATCAATCACGGATTGTGGATGCTGTCAAGGCTGATTTGAACAGGCCGGAGTATGAGGCTTATTTTGAAATTGCTGCGCTCGCAGAAGTTAATTATGCCATCAAAAACGTTGAATCGTGGGCCAAGCCCAAAAAAGTGCCAACACCGATCGATCAATTCCCCGCCTCAGCCCGGATTTACCCGGAACCTTTGGGCGTCGTTTTAATCATCGGGCCTTGGAATTACCCGTTTCAGCTCATGATATCACCTTTAGTCGGGGCGATCGCCGCCGGCAACTGCGCCATCCTCAAACCCTCAGAAATCGCCTCGCACACGTCGAAAGTTGTCGCGGATATGATTCTCACAGCCTTCGATCCCGCCTACATCGCAGCCATCGAAGGAGGAGTTGAAATCAGCCAACAATTATTAGCCGAAAAATTCGACCACATCTTCTTTACCGGAGGCACAAAAATCGGTAAAGTAGTCATGGAAGCCGCCGCCAAACACCTCACACCTGTCACATTAGAATTGGGTGGCAAAAGTCCTTGCATTGTAGACTCAGACATTCAAGTTGAATATACTGCAAGACGCATTGCGTGGGGCAAATTTATCAATGCCGGTCAAACTTGTATTGCTCCAGATTACCTGTTAGTTGACAAAAAAGTTAAACCCGCTTTGATGCAAGCAATTAAAACATCAATTCACGAATTTTACGGCGAAGATCCGCAGAAAAGTCCCGACTATTCCCGAATTATCAATCAGCATCATTTAGGACGTTTGGCAGAGTTTATCAAAGACGGTGAAATTGTCGCGGGCGGTCAAACTAACGTCGAAGACAAATATATTGCGCCGACGGTAATTGACAAGGTTTCCTGGGATTCGCCGGTGATGCAGGATGAGATTTTTGGCCCGATTTTGCCCGTTTTGGAGTATGAAGAGTTCTCAGAGGCGATCGCCCAAATCAACGCCCACCCCAAACCGCTAGCTTTGTATTTGTTCTCAAAGGATAAGGAGAAACAAGAACGAGTTTTGCGCGAAACTTCTTCCGGCGGAGTTTGCATCAACGACACGGTGATGCAAGTCGGAGTTACAACTTTACCTTTTGGCGGAGTTGGCGACAGCGGTATTGGTAGCTATCATGGGAAGGCCAGTTTTGATACTTTTTCACATCAAAAAAGCGTGCTGCAAAAGTCATTTTTACTTGACTTTAAATGGCGGTACGCTCCATATCTAGGTAAGTTGGATTTGATTAAGAAGATTATCGGTTGAGCGAGCGACTACTTGTTTCAATATCATCGGGGCGTGATTTCACCAACATCTACAATACAAATAAGATCGCGGTGTTATTCCGCCCAGATTATCCATAATCTGACAATATATAGCCTTTCTCAAAAAGATGAGGTATGACTGATAGCTTATATAACCAGTTCCACTAAGAGGGCTGAAGCCCAACAACGTACCTCATATGAGAGCTAGATCCGCTATAACTTGATAAACCAACAATATGAACGAGAATTTACCAGAAATATTAGCTGAACTGCGCCACTACTTTAATGATTTGTACGGCGACAGACTTGTACAGTTAATTCTCTACGGTTCCCAAGCCAGAGGAGATGCGAAACCAGATTCTGATATTGATATTTTGGTTGTATTGGACGAACCTGTGAGTGCTGGCAAAGAAATCGCTCGCACGAGTGAATTTGTTGCCGCTTTGTGCTTAGATCGTACTGTAGTAATTTCCCGGACTTTCGCCTCCGCAGCACGTTTTCAGCAAGAGAGAAGTCCTTTCTTTCTAAATGTTCGCAGAGAAGGAGTATTGATTTGATACCAGAACAAATTGCTTTTTTAACCAAAGCCGTTGAAAGCTTACGAGCAGCTAAGTTGTTAGCTGGATCGAATAGGTTTGTAGTGCGGACTTTAGTCCGCAGAATTTGATGCGGACTAAAGTCCTCACTACAAACCTTTTGAATTTAACGAAATTAGATGCTGGGAAATCAGCCACCTGCTTAATATTGCTTGAGTTAAAATAAAGTCAGTTATTCCCCTAAATTCTTATGTTTCCTAAATATCCCGTGCCTCAAACAGAACCGCCCCGATCGCCAAAAGAAACGCTTCCCACGATGTACGATCTACCTAGCGAAAATCCGGAGGAACCTGGTTTGCCTGATGAATTTCACGGCTTGCAACCGCAGTTGCTGAGCTACACTTTCCGCCCTTCCACCTATTCAGCTTCCCAAATATTTACCGGGAGCGACATGAATCTTTATTATGACGTGCGTCACCCGCTTTGGTACAAGCGCCCGGATTGGTTTGGAGTTGTCGGAGTTTCCCGATTGTATGATGAAGTTGATCTGCGGCTGAGTTATGTCATTTGGCAAGAGGGTGTGAATCCTTTTGTGATTGTAGAATTGCTCTCGCCGGGAACAGAAAAAGAAGATTTGGGAGAAAATGAGGGGGAAAATATACCGTCTGCGCCTGAACAAATAGCAGGAAATGGTAACATTAACCACGAACCGAGTTCGGAAAAGCCACTGCGGAAATGGGAGGTTTACGAGCAGGTTTTGCGAATTCCTTATTATGTTGTTTTCAGTCGCTACACCAATCGATTGAGGGCTTTTAAATTGGATGGCGCTCGCTATGAAGAATTAGAACTGTCTGACTCGCGCCTGTGGATGCCTGAGATTGATTTAGGCTTGGGTTTGTGGCACGGGGATTATCTGGGAGTCGATCGACTGTGGTTGCGCTGGTACGATAGTGAGGGCAATTGGATTCCGACTCCCGAGGAGCGAGCCGAACAGGCACAAGAGCGTGCCGATGAGGCACAAGAGCGCGCCGATGAGGCACAAGAGCGTGCCGAGCAGGAAAGACAGCGTGCAGAGATTGCCGAAACTCGCTTACAATCTTTCATCGAAAGACTGCGGGAATCTGGCATCGATCCCGATCGATTCTTGAACGGTTAATACTGAATGAGGCGGGAAAAGAGAGAAAGTGCGATCGCTCTTTTCATGAGTATAGGGAAAAAAGGGCGATCGAACATTTATTTACATCAGGCTGACGCACAACGATCGTGCTATAATTAAAGTTGGTAAGTGTTCGATAGCGAGCCAGAGACAATGAGTAAAACTGTAGAAGTAACTGTAGTCAAGAAACCAAAGCAATTAAAAGACTATTTTGATTTTTGGGCGGCTGATGATATTCGCATTAAAGAGACCCGCATTGGGATCGAGGATATTCTCGATGAATACATTTATGGTAAGAAATCACCAGAAGTCATAGCAGAGCTGTTTCCCACAGTAACTTTAGAGCAAATTTACGCTACAATTTTTTACTATCTACAAAATCCAGAAATTGTAGAAAAGTATGTAGAAGATTGGTTAGAGTACACTCTAAAAGCACAGGCAGAACACGATAAAAATCCTCCGCCTGTTGTCTTACGGCTTCGGAAGTTAAAAGCAGAAGGCGATGCGAATCGGGCAGCAGCACAATAAATGGCAATTCAGTACCTTATAGATGAAAATATGCCGTCCTTGTATCGCGAACAGCTATTGCGTCATCTACCAAATTTAATTATCCACACGGTTGGGGATTCAGGTGTGCCACCTAGAGGTACACTAGATCCAGAAATTATAGTTTGGTGTGAAAAAAATGGTTTTTTACTCATTACTAAGAACCGCCGCTCAATGCCATTTCACTTGGCAGATCATTTAAGCACAGGTCATCATTTACCAGGAATTTTGGTACTTCGCCGTCAAGCAGATGTTGGTCAAGTGATTGCTGATTTAGTATTAATTGCAGAAGCGGCTGATGATGATGAATATCTAGATCGCATTAGTTATGTACCTTTAGCTTAATCCTAATAGAATACCCAGAAAACTATCATCGAACTAAAAAGCAATTTATGCCCACCCTATTGCAAGAAAAATGTGCCGCCTGCCTCCCAAACTCTCCCCGCGTCACAGCTTACGAAATTGTCCAACTCAAACCTCAAATTCCCGACTGGAATTTGATTGAAAAAAATGGTATTCCCCAGTTAGAGCGCACTTACAAGTTCCCGGATTTCAAAAGTGCGATCGCCTTTACTAACAGTGTAGGCGAAGCAGCAGAAACTGAAGGGCATCACCCCGCACTGTTAACCGAATGGGGAAAAGTTACCGTTACTTGGTGGACTCACTCGATTTCGGGACTGCACCGCAATGATTTTATTATGGCCGCGAGAACAGATGCGATCGCACATCAATTCTCAACCTAAAATCAGATCTATCGGCTAATGATAGTTTCAGATGTCGGAGCGCCGAATACGGGTGAATGTTGTTGATTCGTATTCAACAATTCCAGATTCAGGCGGTAGCCGACATTCCGCACAGTTTGAATTAGACTCGGCTGTCGCGGGTCGATTTCGATTTTTTTCCGCAGAGAGAGTACGTGAGTGTCGATCGTGCGCGGGTTGTCAATCGCATCCGGCCACGCCCGACGCAGCAAATCGGAGCGCGACAAAGGCACTCCTCCAGCTTGAGCCAGCACGTACAGCAGGCTGAATTCCTGGGGAGTAAGCTCGATGTGTTCCTCATGCAGCCTGACTCGGCGCTGTACCAAGTCAATTTTTAGCCGCCCGCACTCCAGCATCGCGGGCGGTACCATTGTGCGGTTGCGGCGCATCAGGGCTTCCACCCTAGCCATAAATTCTTGCATCCCAAACGGTTTAGTCAGGTAATCGTCGGCGCCCGACTTCAAACCTTCGACAATATCCGCTTCTGAATTCCGCGCTGATAGCATCAAAATCAGCGATTGCTGCTGCTGTTGGAGCCAGCGGCAAAATTCCAAACCGTCCCCATCAGGCAATTGGGCATCAAGAATCACTAGGGTTGGCTGGCGGCTGAAAAATATTTCCCTAGCATGACTGATATCCGCTGATTGGTGCACCCAGTGACCGACTTGCTGTAAATGCCAGCCCAAGAGCGATCGCAGGTGCGGATTTCCTTCAACAATTGAAATACTTGCAGATCCCACAACGGCGAGCTTCCCTTATCACTAATGGGTACCAGGTTAACAGAGCTTTTGTCAAGGTTTTGTAACCATGGCTACTCAAGCATAAGCTGCGTTTAAAGCGACGAACAAACTTCTAGTATCAATTTTAAAGATTTGGTCAAATTGCGATCGTCAGACCTGAGAAAGGTTAAATCATTCTGGCGGTGAGCTTACAATGAAAATAATATAGCTTACAGCCGATCGAGCCTATGACCTAGCCACCTGCTTTGACCGAACCCCCCGACAGGGTATCCACTCCCAGGAAGTTGACAAATCGCGTAACTGAAACTAAAATGCGTGCAACCGTTCGCTCGGTAGCCGGAACACTCACTCAGTTCGATCGCCAAATTCAGCAACATCCCGATTCTATTAAACGCACGGTGAATTATTTAGGTGCGCGCCAAAGAGTCGAGCCACTGCATAGCAGCAAGTGAAATTTTTTATGGAGGGTAGCCTGTTGAGCAGGGTAAAAGCTTTTATTTAGCAATCGCCTCTCTTCTGAGCTTGCTCAGTATGAATCCGGGCAGTTCCTAAATCCCGCCGTCATTATACACCACAAAGGATTTCAAACTCAGACCATGCTACAAGATACCCAAACAATCCGGCACTACCAAAAACTCACCGACGCTCTCGTCGAAATGTGGAATAGAGGTTATCGTTTCGATGACCTGCGGCTTTACTTAGATGGCTACCTCGCAGCCCTGCGACATTGTAACAGCCTGGAACCCTATCTGATTCACAGATTAGAGGAAGAAGCAGCGCGTTACATTCACGATACTTCCAATTTTGAAATGCCACAGACACAAACGCAAGCTGAATCAGACTATTATTAAACACCAAATTTGGTTTAATAAACCCGCTGATTATTTGGGCATCGGGCATCGGCAAAAGAGGGAATCGGGAATCGGGAATTGGTTATTTGTGATTTCCTGCTTTTTCCTTCTTCCTTCTTGCTTCTGCTATAAATCAACCTAATTCAACGTAAAACCCGGTTGCTATTAGATCCCCGGCTTCTTGAAGAAGTCGGGGCTATGTTTGTTCTGTCTGATTTTAAACAGTGGGCAATTGACAATTGTCCGCTAGCGGGTTTAACTTCCCCACTTCAGGAATGTGGCGTGGGGGAGTGGAGTTGAAATCCCCATAAAAAAACCTCACGCTTCACACTTTACTGTCAACTGTCAACTGTCAACTGTCAACTGTCAACTGTCAACTGTCAATTGTTTAAGAAGCCAAAGCGACTTCTACAACTTCTTGCAATTCGCCCTTTTGATACATTTCGATCAGAATATCCGAGCCGCCAAGAAACTCGCCATTGATATAAACTTGGGGAATTGTCGGCCAGTTGGAATACTCTTTAACGCCTTGACGAATTTCTTGGTCTGCCAAAACATCAACTGTTTCGTAAGGCACTCCCATCGTATTGAGAATTTGCACCACAGTATTAGAGAAACCGCACTGTGGCATTAACTTATTGCCCTTCATGAACACCATGATTTTGTTTTGCTTAACCAATTCGTCAATTCTTTCATGTGCTGTACTCATGGTATCTCCTAATATTGTTTGAAAATTTTTAAACGTTGACAGTAGTTTCTGATGAGGCAGAAACCGGGTTTTTAACGAAAATTTCTCGTTACCAGAAAGAATTGGTTGAAAGCCCCAAGTCTTTGAGGGAGAAATTAAAATCAGACTATTGATTACTCCAATCCTCGGACTTAAGGGTAGAGGTCGCTATCAAACTGTCAACTGTCAACTGTCAACTGTCAACTGTCAACTGTTGAAAGCCATAGATTCCGGTGCAAAAGCCGATTTCTTTGGTTAGCAACTGTTTCTCAAGCGACTATTGACACAAGCACAAACTTGCGATAATTGCGACTAAAAAACTAAGCAACTTCACTTTTGGCTGCCCATTCTGCCGGAGTTAAGGTTTCCAACGCCAAAGCGTGGATAGCTTCACTAGCCATTGCCTGTTTGAGAGCTCCGTAAACCAGTTGGTGTTGCTGTACTCGGGTTTTCCCTTCAAAGGCAGCAGAGACTACTCTCACCTGGTAGTGATCGCCGCCTCTCAAATCCTCAACTTTTAGCTTAGCGTCTGGTAATCCAGTCTGAATCATTTCTGCTACTTGAGACGGTGTAACCATTGGTATTTGTGATAAAGGGCTGTATTGAGTATTTTAGTGGAACTATTTGTTAGACGATCGCGGTTGAGTTGCAGCAGGCCGGGGATAGGGGGCATCCACAAAGCCCAATTCCAGTAATTGCTGGTAAGCTTTTTTACCCAAGTCGCGAGTTGGCTGTTGCGATCGAATAATCTGAATCAGTAGGGGAACAGCCAGTTCCGGCTTATTTTGTGCGCGGTGTACCAACGCCAGCCGGTAGGTAGCTTCGTCGCGCATTTGGGCTGTTTCCACAGCTTTGGTGCGGTTGCTGTCGGCCAAGCGGATGTCAATTCCGGCAAAACTGCTGCCCAGTTGCTGGTAGAAGTTGGAGAGTTGATTGAAAATTTGGCGGGATTCTTGAAGTTTTTGAGCCGCCAGCGTGTAATTTTGACTGGAAATAGCACCACTGGCTTCTGTCATCAAACGCTGACCTCCGGCAATGCTCAGTACGCTGCTGTCTGGGGTGACAGGGCGGAGGTTGTTGGGGTCTGTGGGGTCGTCGGCGGGTTCGACTTGCGGTTGGTTATCTGGCCGAGAAGGTTGTTGTGCTTGGGCTTGGAGCGGTTGCAACAGGGTCAAAACTGCGATCGCCCCGATCGTCATCCGGGCGGTGAAGCGAAGCCAGCAAACAGTTGCAGAGTATACCATGAAATTACTTTGCGCCTCGGCGCTTTAAAAAGATATTTAGCTTGAGCCGATCTTACCATTGGCGATCGCAACCGGCTAAGTGTAAACCAAATTTGTTCAAATGTCAAAGGGTGCGATCGATTTTGGATTAAACAAAGGAAATCGCGGGGGATTGGACATATCCCGGCGATTTAGTCCCGGAGGCAGAAACCGGGTTTTTTTACCTAAATACTGCATTTGAGGCTTTAAAATTGGTGAAAAACCCGGTTTCTTTGGTTTTGATGCGTAAGTTTCGATCTAATTTAACAATAAAATGAACCATGAATATCACAATCGAGAAAACAGTCTACGGTCAACTGCTGGCGAAATCGCAGCCTAAGCCCATCCTGAACGAAGAAGATAACGATCTTGCCCTCGCAGAAGTCGATTTTCTGATGTCTAAGGAAGAATTAACACTAGAAGAAGAAACTTTACTGAGTCTCTGGGGAATCTTGATCGAAGAATACGAATCAAAATATTACCCAGATCCAGAAGTGACTCCCCGGGATGTTCTATTGCATTTCATGGAAATTCGCGAACTCAAACAAGCTGATTTAGTCGGCGTGATTGGTTCCAAAGGAGTAGTCTCTGAGGTGGTTAATGGGAAACGGGCGATTAGCAAGGCGCAAGCTAAGGCGCTGGGAGATTTTTTTAACGTTAATCCTAGCGTATTTATTTGATGGTAGTTGTTCGATCTTTGTCGATCGGCATTTTTGGGGCGGGCAGGATGCCCACCCCACAAGAAGATTCAGTCTTTTTTTGGGGCGGGTTCAAAGCCCAACCCCTACTCCCCACAAGAAGATTCAGTCTTTGTGGAACAGGCATCTTGCCTGTTTTTCAGAGATATAGTAAATACTGGATCAAAACTGAACAGGGGCATTTCTAATGACACAACCGATCGCACTTTCCGCAAATACCTTACAAAATTATCAAGGTATCGGAGTTCCCGAAGCAAGTCTGGCAGTGATTTTGCAGCGCGGCGGCGATGAATTGTTGCTGTCAAAAGTTCCAAACCGCTTTACAGTCCGTCCGTCAGCGACAGCATCGACATCAAATAATTGGGCTGCAACAAATCAGGCAAAACTTAACCGTCGCGTCGGCCAAAGTAATCTGGAAGAATATCTAGTGGCGCCGGAAAACCTAGATGCAGCAATGCAAGCCGCCCGCGCCAGTGATGCTGTAGTTTTTGCCAGCCATGTCTATTGTCCCGCAAACAATCCGAGTACATTCTTTTATTTAACCGATCGCATTACTATTCAATTTGGCGAACAAGTAAACGAAGAATCGCGAAGTGCGATCGCCAATGCAGCAAATTTAACAATAATCCGGCCAGTCGAAGGCATTCCCAATACCTTCGTCTGCGAAGTCACCAAACAAGCAACCGAAAACCCGATTAAAATTGCCAACCGCTTGACAAGATATCCAGAAGTTTTGGTGGCGGAACCCAATATTATCCTAGAAACTCAGCAACATTATACACCCCGCGATCCGCTTTATCCCAAACAGTGGTATCTCAATAACAAAGGCGGTGACGGAGTTGTCAGCGGCGCTCAAATTTATGCAGAACCAGCTTGGGATATGACTCGCGGCGTGCGATCGATCGTAATTGCGATCGCCGATGATTCAGTCGATCTGACGCACCCCGATTTTCAAGGCCAAGGCAAAATCGTCTCGCCCATCGATTTCAAAGACGGCGACACTTCCCCGATGCCGGTTGCTGAATCGGACAACCACGGGACAAGTTGCGCCGGTGTCGCCGCTGCGGAAGAAAACGGTAAAGGTACTGTCGGCGTCGCCCCCGGATGCGCCGTGATGCCGATCCGTACCACGGGTTTTCTCGATGACGAGTCGATCGAAAAAATATTCAATTGGGCGATCGACAAAGGCGCCGCCGTCATCTCTTGCAGTTGGGGGCCTGGGGCAGTTTACTATCCGCTTTCCCTACGCCAAAGCGCCGCTATCACCAAAGCAGCAACCCAAGGGCGGGGCGGCAGAGGCTGCGTGATTCTGTTTGCTGCGGGGAATGCCAACCGCCCCGTTAACGGGACTGTGGACGAGAAAGGCTGGCCAAATAACGTTGTGGGCGGCAAAACTAATTGGCTAGCAGGATTTGCCGTACACCCCGATGTAATTGCGGTGTCTGCTTCCACTTCCCTCAACAAAAAAGCAGCCTACAGCAATTGGGGCACCAGCATCTCGGTTTGCGCGCCCAGCAACAACGCACCGCCTGGAACCTGGCTACCAGAAACCGGATTTATTGCGACTGCGCCGGAGGTGTCGGAGTATTTGCCAGGTTTGGGGGTGTTTACTGCCGATCGCGTCGGGGTTGCCGGCTACGACTCGGGGGACTACACCGATAGCTTTGGCGGCACTTCCAGCGCCACTCCAGTAGTCGCTGGAGTGGCAGGTTTAGTGCTTTCGGCAAACCCTCGTTTGACGGCGCGGGAAGTGCGGGGAATTCTCGAACAAACTGCTGACAAAATTGTCGATGCCGATGCCGATCCGCAGTTGGGGAATCGCCTGGGAAATTACGATGCTAATACTCGCCGCAGCGATTGGTTCGGTTACGGGAAAGTGAATGCTTTAAAAGCTGTGCAAGCTGCGGTGAGAAAGGCTGGCGGCAATCCAAATATCGGCGGTTCCAGGTTCAGCGATATTTCTGGACATTGGGCAGAAAAGTTTATTGAAGCTTTGGCTGCGGCGAATATAATTAGCGGTTTTCCTGATGGTTCTTTCGGGCCTGACAACAGTTTAAATCGCGCTCAATATGCGGCGCTTTTGGTGAGTGCATTTAGTCCGATTCCGAAGGCGGCGGCTACCAATTTTATTGATGTTTCGGCGAGTTTTTGGGCGAGAAGTGCGATCGAACGGGCGAATCGGGCGGGGTTTTTGTCGGGGTTTCCGGGGTTGAAGTTTGGCCCGAATCAGAATTTGACGAAGACTGAGGCGATCGTATCTTTGGTTAACGGTTTACAACTTAAGGGTGGCAATCCCGATATTTTGAAAGTTTACAGCGATCGCAATCAAATTCCTAATTTTGCTTTAAGCGCCGCAGCCACAGCAACAGCTTTGAAGATTGTAGTAAACTATCCGGCGCGCGATCGGCTTTCTGGGCAGCGAGACATCACCCGGGCTGAGATTTCGGCTTTGATTTACCAGACATTGGTAGCAATTAATCGCGCCAAGGCGATCGACTCTCCCTACATTGTCTAGCCACTCCCGAACCGCTGTTGGGCATACCGAATTATTCTGGTCATCTTCAGGCGGTTCGCGAGTAATATCGCCGTTCGTAGTGCGGACTTCAGTCCGCAGCATATTGCGGACTGAAGTCCGCACTACGAACAGTTTTTTGTTATGGTAATCGACCCCACATGATATTAAGATATATCCACAAAAAAGACGGTCGAATAATTCTATTGTGTCCGATCTGCGATCGATTAATCGCAGTAAAGTGTCGCCAGTCAGATACACTAATGGCGATCGCCCTCAAAACCATTTGATGCTATGTGGCACAAAATTGCAGCACACATCTCCCAAGCAACCGGAGACACATTTTCAATAGACAACCGCCGTTCAGTCAGCGGTGGCTGCATCAACCAAGGCTATGCTATCAACAGCAGTACCCGCACTTATTTCGCCAAAATCAATCAAGCTTCCCAAGTCGCCATGTTTGAAACTGAGGCGCTGGGTTTGCAGCAAATGGCCCAAACTCAGACTATTCGCCTTCCTCAACCGATTTGCTGGGGAACTGAGGGCAATTCTGCTTATATTGTATTGGAATGGCTGGATTTGCGAAGTGGCGGGAGCGAGATAGCCTGGGCCCAAATGGGACGCAAACTGGCTCAAATGCACAAATACACCCCCCCCAGCCCCCCCTTGCTAAGGGGGGGAGAAGAGGTTGATTATGCCCTTTTGAGGGGATGTTTTGGTTGGAGTGTTAATAATGCGATCGGCTCAACTCCTCAAATTAATAACTGGACTGCTGATTGGGCAGAATTTTGGGCAGAACATCGGATTGGTTATCAGTTACAGTTGGCTAGGCGTCGTGGTGGAAATTTCAGTCGAGGGGAAACTTTGCTAGCAGCTATTCCCAAGTTATTGGAGGGTTACAAACCTCAACCTTCCTTAGTTCATGGGGATTTGTGGGGAGGAAATGCCTCGGTAACTGCTGCGGGGGAACCAGTAATTTTTGACCCCGCGACTTATTGGGGCGACAGAGAAGTCGATATTGCGATGACGGAACTTTTCGGCGGTTTTTCCCCAGCATTTTATCGGGGTTATAATGAAGTTTGGTTGCTAGATTCAGGCTATGAAAAGCGCAAAAAGCTTTACAACTTATATCATATTTTGAATCACTTTAATTTGTTTGGTGGGAGTTACGAGTCGCAGGCAAATCAAATGATCAATAAAATTTTGGGTTAAGATTTCAATATTAATTGGATTAGAGGGGATCACAAATGAAGTTTTGGCACTGTTGTACCAAACTGGGATTTATAGTTTTGTTTTTGAGCAGCATCCGGGCTGAGAATGCTTTAGCTGCTTTACCCTTACAGGTGGGAGTCTATCACGGCGGCGGTTCTCGATACATTCAGATTGCTGAAAAACAAAATAGAATCTGCTTCAAAGGCTTTTCTTCTAACGGAGTTACTGTGGCTTCCGTTACGGCGGATACTAAACGGGAAAACTTCTACAAAATTAACAAATTTGAGGGTGGATTTTTGTTGCAGCAAGATAAAGATACTCTGTTATTTGGCCCGGTAAATGAGTCAAGTAAGTATGTAGCAGATTATGGTTTTCCTAGAAATTTAGATAATGATTTGCAGGAGTGTCTTAATTCCCAGAAGCCATTCTTTAAACAAAAATCAGGCGGCAGAGGTTCTCGCTAAAATTATTAATTGCTGTGGCTGTCATCACGAGTTACAGGCAAGTCAAATGATTAATAGAATTTTGGGTTAAACTATTAATGAGTTTTTCTATGATAAGCTGTTCTACATTTAAATTGTGGATTAAAAATCAATAAAGATATTGTGGAATGGGCTTCTAGCCCGTTCCGAGCATCCTATTTAAATGCTGCCCCAGCTTAGAAGCGCTCTAATATTGAAATTGACTCAATTCAATATCGGGACACGACATTGCCGTGTCCCTACCAGTCAAGTTACTTACTTTTGTTTAGCCGCCGCTTTCTTCTTCGCTTCCTTCTCGGATTTCTTGGCAGCTTTCTCAGCTTCAAGTTTGGCGAACTTGGCTAGTTCTTTCTCTTCAGTTATTTTGTCCAGATAGTAATGGTAATCTCCCAGATAAGTCCGAAACTCGCCGTCGCGAACTTCTACTATTTTGTTAGCGACTTGAGAGATAAAATAGCGATCGTGCGAAACGATAATTACAGTGCCGTCGTAATTCTTAATCGCCTCTTCCATCATCTCCTTCGCGGGAATGTCGAGGTGATTTGTCGGTTCGTCCAAAATTAGCAAGTTCACAGGTTCCAGCAGCATTTTTGCCAAAGCCAGACGGGCTTTTTCTCCACCGCTTAAAGCGCCAACGTGTTTGAATACTGTTTCACCGTTAAACAAGAACCGCCCCAACAAAGTCCGAACTTCTTCATTTTTCCAGTCGGGTACTTCGTCGTGAATGGTTTGCATCACGCTTTTATTCAAATCTAAGGCTTCTGCTTGATTCTGTTCAAAGTAACCGGGGATGACGTTGTGGCCTCCCATTTTTACCGTACCTTCGGTGGGCGTTTCTAAACCCATGATCAGGCGCAGCAATGTAGATTTTCCGGCACCGTTGGGGCCGAGAAAGGCTATGCGATCGCCTCTTTCAATTAATAAGTCTGCTCCCAAAAATAGGATTTTCTCGCCGTAGGTGTGTACTAAGTTTTCAATTATGGCTACTTCGCGGCCGCTGCGGGGTGCGGGGGGAAACCGGAAATGCAAGGTTTTTAAGCCGCCGGTGGGGGCTTCGATGCGTTCGATTTTGTCTAACTGTTTCTCGCGACTTTTGGCTTGGGTGCTGCGTGTGGCGCTGGCGCGGAATTTTTCAACGAATGCTTGCTGTTTTTCTAGTTCTTTTTGCTGGCTTTCGTAGGCGCTGAGTTGGGCTTCGCGCGCTTCTGCTTTTTGCAGGAGGTAGGATGAGTAGTTGCCGAGGTAGGTGCTGGAAACGCCACGTTCGGTTTCGACTATTTGGGTGCAGAGTCGATCGAGAAATTCGCGGTCATGGGATACGATTACCATTGGGGTTGTCAGCCCTTTGAGGTAAACTTCCAGCCATTCGATCGTTTCTAAGTCGAGGTGGTTGGTAGGTTCGTCTAACAGCAGGATATCGGGTTTTTGGAGGAGAATTTTACCTAAACTCATCCGCATTTGCCAGCCGCCGCTGAAAGCGCTGACTAGCCGATCGCCATCTTCTTGTTCAAATCCGATTTCTGGTAAAATTTTCTCGATTTGGGCTTCTAATCCGTAGCCGTTTAAGCCTTCAAATTGTCTTTGTAGCCGATCCATTTTGTGGATCAGTTGGTCAAGATTTTCTGGGCAGGAGTTTTCCAAGTCTCGATGGACTTGCATTAGGGATTCGTGGACTTCGTTGGCTTCGCTGAAGGCGCGCCAAAATTCCTCCTTGACGGTGCGGGTGGGGTCGATTTCAAATTCTTGGGAGAGGTAGGCGATGTGGAGGCTGGCGGGGCGAATGACTTCGCCTGAGGTGGGTTCCATTTCGCCGGCGATGATTTTGAGTTGGGTGGATTTGCCGGCACCGTTGACGCCTACTAAGCCGATGCGATCGCCCGGTTTGACTTCCCAGGTGACATCTTTGAGTACGACGCCTGTGGGGTAAATTTTACTGATGTGTTCGAGTCGCAGCATTGTTGTGGGGGCTGGGGAAGGGGAGGTTTAGCGGCGGATGGGATGCCGGCGCTGAGGTCGAGTTAATCTTAACAAATTTTAATTATATTTAGTCATTGGCAAGATTTGGGTTTGGGCGGGCGATCGCCAAGAAACCGGGTTTGTGCGAAAAATTGCCGGTTGTCAACTGGATATTTAGGAAGAAACCCGGTTTCTGACATCGATGCGGGATAGGGCGATCGGGTCGTTTATGTGTGGCAGGGTTGACTGCAAACCCGCTATTCTGATTCAAGAGAGATGAATGGGATGGGAGCAAAAACAATGACCATCGAGCAAGCTGTATTAGAAAATTTACGCCAATTGCAGCCAGAGCAACAGCAAGAAGTCCTAAACTTCGTGCAATTTCTCAGGCAAAAGTCCGATCGGAAACAACCTCGGCGCAGCTTGTACGGATTGTGGAGCGATTTGAATATTGAAATTACAGCGGCCGATCTTGCCGAAGCCCGTGAAGAAATGTGGGGTAATTTTCCGAGGGAATTTCCTTTATGAGCGCAGTTTTGGTAGATACCCATGCAATTGTTTGGTATTTCTTGAAATCGGGGAATTTATCTGCCACTGCTTTGGCAGCAATCGAGCAGGCTGAGTCGGTTTATGTGGCTTCGATTTCAGTTGTAGAAATCATTTACTTGAACGAAAAAAGAAGGTTGCCAGCAGTGGCTTGAGAGCGGTTAATTCAAGCCTTAGCTGATATTAATACTGGATGGTTGGTGGTGCCACTCTCCATAGAAATTGCTCAGGCAATTGCCCAAATTCCACGAAATGTTGTGCCAGATATGCCCGATCGCATTATTACTGCTACTGCTTTTTATTTGAATCTGCCATTGGTTAGCTGTGATTCTAAGATTCAGGCAGCCAACATTCAGACGATTTGGTAAATTAGGATTTGGTGCGGCGATCGCACTTGTCAGGAGGTTGAGTGTGATCGATCGGGCGATCGGGCTGTTTCAGATTGAATTTCTCGAATAATGGTTGAGACTTGTTCTTCTGAATCTAGATGTCGTGCTAAAACTTGGGCTGTTGCTTCTAGGAGGCGATCGCTAAACAATTTTGTTAAATCTTGCCGCAAACCTTGCCCAATGTAAAATTTTAGCACAACTGACAGAGGCATATCTCGATGCAGTGCTACTTTGTTTAGGGATTCTAAGGTATCTGTTGGGATTTCGATCGGTACAGTTGTTGTTGGGCGCGATCGGACTTTTAATGTCAGTTCTTCTTCAACGTTGTTCATATAATTTAGTTATGGCAGAGGAAATAGTACAATGGATAGCTTAAATAATTATCGCAAACTTGTTAAGCAGCTCCTGACTGAATACGCTGAGATTCCCGTTTTTGACAGCGGGACGCAAAACGCAACAATTTTTGATGTGGAAAATGACCGCTATATGTTAATCAATATAGGTTGGTTTAACGAGCAGCGAATTCACCATTGCGTGATTCATATTGATATTATTGACTCTCAGGTGTGGATTCAAGCAAATAATACCGATCGCCTGATTGCTGAGGAGTTAGTTGCAGCGGGAATTCATCCCAAATCTATCGTTTTGGGGCTTCAACCGCCTGATGTTAGACCTCATACTGCTTATGGAGTTCCTTGTAGTGAGCAGCAGCGAGAATCCTTGAAAGTATCATGGAGTGGAATGGATTTGAATTGTAGGGCGATTCCCTACGGGATAGCTTCGCACGCGCGTACTTCAAAAACCTTTAAAGCAGGCGATCGCACCTCCCATCGCCTTCAGCAAATTCCATTAAAATTGAGTAAAATAAGACAGCCCTCATCCCCACAAAACCTAACTCACCATGCAAACCTCAACATTTGATAGTATTTTAGACGAGATCGAAACATTGTCTATAGACGAACAAACTGCTTTACTTGTGATCATGCGGAAAACAAGACTATCAATCTGGAAAGGTGTTTCGAGGTACGGTTAATGAAGCGATCGCGGAGCTAAACCGTTGAAACTTATCACCTTTGCTCAATCATTTAAACGTGCCTACAAAGCCTTCATCCGCAAACACCCGGAACTACAGCCCAAAGTTGAAGCTATTTTAAAACTTTTGGCAGAAAACTCTTTCGAGCCATCACTGCAAACACACAAACTCAAAGGTCAGTTAGCGGGATCTTGGGCTTGTTCTGTGGAGTATGACTGTCGGATTGTATTTAATTTTGTTGAGAATCCAGAGTCAGGAGATGAGGAAATTCTCTTGCTTGATATTGGCAGCCATGATGAGGTGTATTGAAAATGCTGGCTTATGCGATCGGCTTTTTATATCTGCTTTTTTAATAGGGAGGAAAGGGCGATTGATCGATCGCGCTTTTTCTTATTTGTTAAGGGCGATCGCACTTCAAGAACTTTTAAAGCAGGCGATGGGAGAAGGTTGTAAAAAGGTGGGGTGATGAAGTGCGATCGCTTTTAGGAGTGAAAGGGCGATCGTCACTCAATCCCATGTTCTATACAAGTGTGTAAACAAGTTTATGTGACCAGGATTTTGACTACAGAGCAATACCGCAAATTGAAAGCCTATACAAGATGTTTAGTAAGACAGAATCATTCAGTGCCTCATTTTTCGTAAACGAACCATGTCCTTCCTCCCAGTAATAAGCTGTAGGAAGATGTCCATAGGGAGCCTGGGTTGCAAAAGTAAGATCATTATATTGTTTTGTATATTGACCCAGGTTGTCAGGATCGTACCATCCTATGCGTTTTATGAATTCCTCTCTTAATTCAATTTTCTCTTTAAGTGCCTGAGAGTCAGTTCCTTTTCCTCTTTTTTTTAAAGACATAAGGGATAGTGCATCCTCCCCTAGTTCTGATATAATTCTTTTTTGTACACTAAATCCAAAGCGACCATTGCTATATTTAAGCCAAAGTCGATCAATAGTACAAAGATCAGTACAAGGGAAGTAGTCGGCACTTTGGCAACTGACACGGTGATTATCCACCGTAGCATACTTATATTCTCCAGATTGGATTTTTCTCTCTACTGTTGCATTTCCTACATTGAGCATCATCTTGCCGGTTTCTTGATCGGCTTCTCTCCATTTGCCTTCTGCTAGTAGGTCACGAAGGCGTGTGTAGCTATAGTGAGTAGAGATGCTGCTCTCAAGTGATACTTCAAGATTTGAATAATCAACTTGAAGACTTGAATAATCAACTTGACTGGCTTTAGTCCTACTTGATGCCTTACTAGATTGATTGGTGCTTGATGCCTGTGACATCACGAAGTAGATAACTACAGCCAACACAATTAAAATCAAAATCCACATTGATAGTTATCCTTTGGTAAGTGTAGCGGGGGATTGTAACTCAATCCCCCTTATGGTTGTTTCTACTGGTAAAAATCAATTAAAATTAGTTTATCCGCCATAATTACCGCTACCATAGCCAGTTTCTTTGGATATCTCTAGCATGATCGATTGATTGGATTTTACTTTTTGTATTTCCCTTTCTACTCTCTCTTTTTCTTCCTGGTCTGCTATTCCGATTTGCTCGTGAAATTGAGATACAATTGTCACATTCGGAATATCAGCAACCTGTGATGGCGATAAAATTCCTTGAGCTAGAGCCAAAAAACTCATAATATTCCGAATTTTTTCCGCTAGATCGTATGGTAAACTCACTTTTGTCAACTCCTCTGCTAGGGTAATTTGTAAACATGAACGCTAGCCAGCTCCTGGCATTAAAGTATTCTAATGAGTCAACTTCAGCTTTGTCAGTGAGAAAAAGTGACAAAAAGTGACAAAAAGTAAGGACTTTCCCCAAATCGCCCTAAAATCTTCTCTCAGGTAGATGCCGCTAGAGTTAAACTCTTCTAAATCACCCCTCTGACAACCCAACTTCCTTGGCCTACGACAACACCTGCAAATATCTAGCCGAAAAATTCCCCGCCGCCTTCGTCCGCTGGCTGCTACCAATTGACGAACCCACCAACATTCAGGTACTCAAAACCGAACTCATCCAAGAACCAATCCGCGCAGATTCTCTCGTCTTCCTCCAAACCGATCGCCAAATCCTACATCTGGAATTTGAAACCCGACCCTACTCCGACCCGCCGATCGCCTTCAGAATGCTAGACTACTACGTCAGGCTCAAACGGCAATACTCTTGTTCCATCAATCAAGTAGTAATTTTTTGTTTTTGTATCCGAGTACACAGACGCGAACACCCGACACGGCTATCGAGTGCTTCGCCTCTGGGAACAAGACCCCGCTTTACTGCTGTCCGTCCCCGGCTTACTCCCACTGGCGACACTATCCCAAACCAACTCGCCGCGAACTTTGTTAGAGCAAATCGCTACTCAGATTGCTACAATAGAAGAAGCTACCCAACAAGCAGATTTACTCGCTTGTACCCAAGTGCTCGCAGGTTTGAGATTTGAAAAAGACTTAATCAGACAACTATTTAGGAAGGAAACTATGCGCGGTTCTGTGATTTACCAAGAAATTCGCGAAGATGGCCTCCTTGAAGGAAGACAACTAGGCCTCCTTGAAGGAAGGAAAGATGAGGCGCTGTCGTTGCTCACTCGCCTGTTGATTCGACGGATTGGTCCGATCGCACCTGAAACAACCGAGCAAATTCAGACTTTATCCGTAGAAGAATTAGAGGATTTAGGAGAGGCGCTGCTCGATTTTTCAGAAGCCTCAGATTTAACCAATTGGTTGAATGAACATCAGCCTTAATTGCTAAGATATAGCCTCTTATATTAATTTAATGGATCGTTGCACATATTCCGATCCCCCTAAATCCCCCTTAGTAAGAGGGGGACTTTGAACGCACTCTTGTCCCCCCCCTTAAGAAGGGGGGTTAGGGGGGATAAAATTCTATGCAGCCTCACAAAAAATTGGTATTATATTAATTTAATGGGTCGTTGCACATATCTCGATCCCCCTAAATCCCCCTTAAGAAGGGGGACTTTGAGAAGAGTCTTGTCCCCCCCTTGTTAAGGGGGGCTAGGGGGGATCGGATTCTATGCAGCATCATAAAAAAATGGTATTATTGTCAAAACTTCACCAGATATATACTCCAAGGAAACTTAAGCCATGACCGTTGATGAAGCAATCGCGATCGCAGAAACCCTCCTTGATGGCGAAGGCTTAAACGACGTGCAAGAGCTCATCTTCAGACAATGCTGGGAAGGCAGACATTCCTACGAAGAAATTTCTCAACTTTCTCAATATAATGATGAATACATCAAAGCGCTGGCGGCTAAACTCTGGAAACAACTCTCAGAGGCTTTTGATGAAAAAGTAAAAAAAAATAATTTACGCTCTGTTTTTAAGCGGTACTGGCGACGAAATCAAGTGATATTACATCGAACTCAAGTAATTGGAGTTAATCTCAGCGGTGCTAACTTAAGCGGAGCGAGACTATCATTCGCAAACTTAAGTGAATCTGATTCGTCAGCAGATTTACACGGTGCAATTCTATCTGATTATCATACAGTATCAGATGAAATTATTAAGTCTGAAAACCCGCATAACCAGGGAGTTTTGTCAAGCACAAAAGAACGGATTTATCACTGGAATGATTTGCGCTTTCACTGTGAAGAACAAGTAAAAATAGCCGAAGCGCTCGATCGCACTTCCGTCCTCTTCTTCCCCAACTCCAAAGCCCGCCTCACCACACCCTCCGGCCGACAAAACCAAGAACCAGATTTCCTCATATTTCACCAAGGCAAATGGGGTATTCTGGAAATATCGCATCCCGACACAGAAAAAGATGAAACGCGCGATCGGCTGTTTGCATCTCACGGTATCAGCATCATCCACTATTGCGACGCTAACAGATGTACAGAAGAACCCGATCGCATTGTCCAAGAGTTTTTAGATTTATTGAGTCAGGGATAGGGCGATCGCATTTAGTTAAGGCGTATTCCTGTATCGAGCGGCGATCGAAAACATCTTATGGGAGCCTTAAACTTCTTCATCAAGATTAGACAAAATATCTTCCAAATCCCTAGCACCATGCAAAACACGGAGAACCTCCACCCGATCGTCTTGAATCCGGTAAAAAATTAGATAATCTTGAAAATCCTTAATTCGCCACTGACGAATCTCCCCCATCCGAGAAGAGATTAATCGCACGACTTTTCCCATTCCCGGTATCGTCGCTAATTGGGCAAAAGAGGCTTCGGCTAACTCCAGAAATCGCTCCGCAGCACGAGCATTTCCATTGACCAGAATATAGTTTGCCTGTTGTCTGAGATCCTGTGTGGCACGATTTTTGACAATTAATCGATCGCTCATACTGGTTGTGAATCGCCACCCAAAAGAGATGCCCGCAAATTCTGCCAGTACGCAGCCGTAACGGGTTCTCCATCCGAGTCTAAACCCTCTTGCAGTAAACCTTCTAGTTTGGCTTGTGCGTGTTTTCGCTGGCGATCTTGCTGCACCAAATCTAGAAAATACTCTACCGCACTGGCATAAGCCCCTGTCTGAATTTGAGCGTCAATATAGATTTGCAGCTCTTCTGGTATGGCAAGAATAACGTTCATCTAAACACAACTCCTAGTTTACAGATAAATTTGCCTCATATTCATTCTCCAGCAGCCTCAGCCGACGCAGCGAATCTATCCGCTACAGCTTTGCCAATTAGCGCCACCTGACTTAGAGGCAAAAACTGAATTTTTTTGACAATATCGTTAATTTCTGGTGGTTGCGAGACTGGATTGCCATCCAAAAAGCTGAGAAACTCTTCCAGAGTATAGCCTGCTCTGGCAGCGAGCTTACCCAAGTTTTCAGTATCGGGAACCGTATCGCCCCTTTCCCAAAGCTGAACAGCGGTAGCAGAAACGCCCAAAAGCTTGCCAAACGCTCGTTGACTCATTGTTCCACGAGCAGTTTTGATGATTTCACTAAGTTTTTGTCTATTTTGGATGTTCACAACTGAAAAGCTATGCGATCGTACCTACCAGTCTACTTACAAACTGATACATCAACTATATTTCCCAGAAGACTCAGCAGCAGCAGCGAGCCTATCCATCACGGCTCTACCAATCACCGCCAACTCACTAATCGGCATACACTGAATTTTCTTCAGCAGCTCATTGGTATTGACCGGTTCCTGCACCGGCTTACCTTCGAGATGAGCCATAAGCTCTTCCATCGTAAAGCCTGCTCTTGTAGCAATCTGAGTCAAATTTTTCGTATCTGGAAGTACCTGCCCCTTTTCCCAATACAAGACAGAAGCAGCAGAAACTCCCAACAGCTTGCCAAAAGAAGTCAGGCTCATCGAGCCCCGCGCTAACTTAACAACCTCACTCAGTTTTTTCTTAGCTTCTGCGTCCACGGTATCAGCCACGAGATAACCACAATTCCTAGTTTACTTGTGTACCAACAAATTTGTCTGTCTTGCTTGACAGGAGAAGATTTAACAGATAGTATTTTAAGTAGATTGAAAGCTTTAATTTTAATTAAAACAGATTTGGGAGAAATACAAATGACCAAGAGACGCAATCTAAAAACTCACAAGCCCAGCCGCACCCGTCAAAGCCTTACAGCCTCCGGTTGGCTAAAACCTCAGTGCTGGCAAATCTCCAAAATAGAAGCAGCCGAAGCTCTGAGAATGCCCGTCAACCGCATAGTCAAAGTCTACCCCAAACAACATCAAGTAATAGTCGTTTACCTGAACAAGAAAGGACAAAAATGCAGTTCCTTTTTCAGCTACCGACTATTTGCCAGATGGCAGCAAGAGACGATCGCCACAATTGCCAGTTGTCGAAACCAGCAAACTCTCGCACCCCTAGAAATCATCGTACAGTACGACCTCGAACATTTCAAGTATCCAGTGGCGATCGCCGATGCAATTTGGGAAGCCCTACTCAACCACATCCGTCAAGTCATCAGGGAACAAAGGCTCAGCAAACAATGCGCCTAAGTTCCCCATCAACCAATTAATTAGAAGTAGAAGCAGCCAACTCGACCAAACGTTCCTGCTGATCCTGAGAAATACAAGTCTGAATAATCTCCTCAATATCCCCTTCCAAAACACTATTGAGCGAAAAATTCTCCCCCAAACGGTGGTCGGTAGCCCGGTTATCCTTATAGTTGTACGTGCGAATTTTTTCCGATCGCGAACCAGTACCAACCTGAGCCAAACGCCGCGACTTCACCTCATCCTGCTGCTCCCGCAACTTCATATCATAGAGCTTAGCCCGCAAAATCTGCATCGCCCGCTCCTTATTCTGCAACTGACTGCGCTCCTCAGTACAGAAAATCCGAATCCCCGTCGGCTTGTGAAACAAATCCGCAGCAGTTTCAACCTTGTTCACGTTTTGGCCGCCAGCACCGCCCGATCGAGCCGTACTCATCTCAATATCCTTCGGATCGATATGAATCTCCACCTCATCCACCTCCGGCATCACCGCCACCGTCGCCGTCGAAGTATGCACCCGGCCACCAGCTTCAGTCACCGGCACTCGCTGCACCCGGTGCACTCCAGCCTCAAACTTCAGCTTGCTATAAACGCTATCCCCCGTGATTTCCAGAATCACCTCTTTAAAACCACCCATGTCCGCCAGTGACTCGCTCACCAACTTCACCTGCCAGCCTTCAGTTTGAGCGTAGCGCGAATACAGCCGCAGCAAATCACCCGCCCAAATACTAGCCTCATCTCCGCCAGTACCCGCCCGAATTTCCAGCATAATATTCTTGTCATCGTTCGGATCGCGCGGTAGCAGCAACACCTTCAAACGACTTTCCAAACTCTCCAGCTTCGACTCAAGTTCCTCAACTTCCATCCCGGCCATAAGCTGCATTTCTCGATCGCTCGCAGCTTCCTTAAGAACTTGCCGCGCGCCCACCAAATCTTCCTGAGTAGTTTTCCACAGGTCAAAAGTATCGACCACTTCCTCCAAGGACGATCGAGCTTTTGCCACCCGCTGAAACTCATAATTATCCCTAGCCACATCCGGGTCAGCCATGCGGCGAGTCAACTCATGAAAAGTTTGCTCCACCGACTTCAATTTATCCAGCAAATAAGATTCAGCCATGTCAAATGTCCTCCGTCAATCGATTTTAGATTTTAGATTTTAGATTTTAGATATTGAAGAGAAGTTGGGATAGAATCGCGATCTTTCCTCAGCGGAAGGGCCGTAGCAACTCTTCAGTCTAAGCTCTCCAATCCGAGGGCGGATAGATTTTAGATTTTAGATTTTAGAATTGAAGAGAAGTTGGGATAGAATCGCGATCTTTCCTCAGCGGAAGGGCCGTAGCAATCTCAAATCTCAAATCCAAAATCCGAGAGCAGTCAGTTACCAGTAGAAAAAAACTACTTCCAACCGACTGCGGACAAATGACAATCCGGCTACTTCTTCTTTTTGCCTTTAGCAGCAGCCTTAGCAGCATCTGCTTTCGGGTCTTCCATTTTCAGCGGCCCCGACATAGCATCTGCCTTCGGCATTTCTACTTCCGTCATGCCGTATTTCCGCATAAAGCGTTCCACACGACCTTCAGTATCAATAATCTTCTGAGTGCCAGTATAAAAAGGATGATTTCCCGACCAGACATCAACTTGAAGCTTTGGTCTAGTCGAACCAACAGTCATCACAAGTTCGCCGTTGCAATAAACCTGAGCTTCGGGATACCACTCAGGGTGAATGCCTTCTTTCGCCATTTTTTTTACTCTCTAATTTTTGACTTTACAACCATTTTAGCCGTCATCGGACTTGTACGCCAACAACAGCCGTAATTTTGCCCTATCTGCTTTGAAAACCAGAATCAGGAATCTGAAAAAAACCTTGAAAAAAGGAGGATGGAATCTAGAAAATTTTTCTTTCTTCCCTCTTCCCTCTTCCTTGCTCTTAGCAAATATTCAGGGTTTAAAACCTCCACTCCAGGAAGCCGAATTGTTTTGAGAACTACGCTAGGGCTTAGCGGAGAGTTAAATCCCAGTATTAAAAAGCTCAACTGTCAACTGTCAACTGTCAACTGTCAACTGTCAACTGTTTAACGTTTCGAGTATTGAGGAGCCTTGCGAGCTTTCCGCAAACCGTACTTTTTACGTTCTTTAGCCCGCGGGTCGCGAGTCAAATAGCCCTCAATCTTCAGAGGTTTCCGGTTGTCCGGGTCTAACTGACAAAGTGCTCTAGCGACACCCAAACGAATCGAGTCAGCTTGACCTGTCAGGCCGCCGCCTTCGACTTTCACCAAAATGTCGTACTCATTTTCTAGACCCAAAGTTTCCAAAGGAGCCTTAGCGAGTGCCAAATAAGTGGGGTTGAATTGCAGGTACAAATCTCCCTCTTTACCATTGACAGTCAGTACGCCTGTGCCGGGAACCAAACGTACCCGCGCTACGGAACACTTGCGGCGGCCTGTACCCCAGTACACAGCGCGGCCGGTATCTGTTGCTTGCATTACTCATTTCCTCCCGGAATCGTGTGAACAATTAATTCTTCTGGTTGTTGAGCTGCGTGCGGGTGGTTAGGGCCAGCGTACACTTTCAACTTAGTAAACAGTTGTCTGCCCAGAGATGTGTGAGGCAGCATTCCCCGAATCGCTTCTTCGACAATTCTTTCGGGCAAACGTGCTTGCAATTTGGCAAAAGTTTCTGTTTTCATGCCGCCCGGTCTGCCAGAGTGGCGGCGGTAGATTTTTTGGGTGCGTTTTTTGCCAGTAACAGCGATTTTGTCAGCATTGATGACAATTACGAAATCGCCGGTATCCATGGAAGGAGTGTAAGTGGGTTTGTGTTTGCCCCGGAGGTGCATGGCAACTTCTGTTGCCAGACGGCCCAGGCGCTGGTCGGCGGCATCGACCACGTACCACTTGTGCTCTAGGGAGTCTTTAGTAGGGACGTAAGTTTTGTTCATTGTTAGTTGTCAGTTGTTATTTGTTAATTGTTATTTGTTAGTTGTCAGTTGTTATTTGTTAGTTGTTATTTGTTAGTTGTTGCCAATAACTAATAACCAATAACTAATAACTAATAACTAATAACCAATAACTAATTTGGGCTGAGTGTCGTACCAAACATCGGTGGGAAAGGGAAAGTCCTGATAGCCAACCCGCAACAGGCATAAACCTTGAGCGGGAGCGGCGTATTTTACCATTTCTCGGCGTTCGTTGACCCAGATATCAGTGAAATTGTCGATCGCCCTTTCCCCCCGACCCACCTGCACCAGCAACCCCACCAGCAGCCGCATCATCCCGTACAGAAACCCGCTCGCCTGAACCTCAATATAGATAAGAGGCCCAGAACGGTGACACTCTGCCGCTTGTACGTCCACCCAAGAATGGGGGCGAGCAGACCCTGCCCGGTGGAAAGCAGCCAAGTGATGGCGCCCGATTAGCGGTGTCAAAGCTGCCTGAATCAAAGATTCGTCCACAGGTGCGTGATAGCAGTGCCAAGCATAAGGACGCACAAACAGATTAGGAATCGGGTCTGTATAAAGGGTGTAGCGATAGCGCCGCCAACTGGCTGAGAACCGAGCGTGCCAGGTAGGTTCCACCTTTGCCGAAGCTCGAATTAAAATATCTTTTGCCAGTCGAGAGTTGAGAACGCTTGCCCAGCGGTGAGCCGGAATTGGGCCATCAGCATCAAAATGGGCTACTTGAGCAGCGGCGTGAACTCCCGCATCAGTTCTCCCGGCCGCGTACAGCGTTACCGGGCGTTCCAGCACATTCGATATTGTTGTTTCAATTTCTTCTTGTACTGTACGCTGGTTCGGCTGTCGCTGCCAACCGTGAAAGTCAGTGCCGAGGTATTGGATTACCAAAGCAATGCGTTGTGTCGATCGGGCATTTTCGATTGGGGATTTTGGATTGTCAGTCATAAATCAAAAATCTCCCACCCAAAATTGCATTAAACCAGTTCAACGATCGCCATTTCGGAATTGTCTCCTTGGCGGGGGACAGTTCGCACTACGCGGGTGTAGCCCCCGTTGCGCGAGCCGTACCGTTCTTGGGCAGCCTCAAACAAGGCGTGTACTAACTGTTTGTCATAGATATAGCCCATAGCTTGCCGGCGAGCGGCCAAGGAGCCATCTTTGGCCAAGGTAATCATTCTGTCCGCTTCTGGACGCAGCGCTTTGGCGCGGGCGAGAGTGGTAGTGATTTTACCGTGGCGGATTAATTCGGTGGTCAGCGAGCGCAACATGGCGCGGCGCTGGTCAGCCGGTTTGTTTAGTTGGGGGACGCGACAGCGGTGACGCATAGCAGTTGGTAATTGGTAATTGGTAATTGGGCGCGGGGATAGACAGTCTGCGAACTCGGGGGTGAATTCTTCTTGGTTCTGAAGAACTCACGCACTGAAAATGCAGAACTTTTTTACCCGTTACCCGTTGATTAACTTTTAGCTGATTTTTCCTGTGGCAAAGTAATGCCCAAGCGTTTTTGTAAAGCTTCAATCACTTCTTCTGCGGACTTCTGCCCGAAGTTCTTAATCTCGAGCAAGTCTTCTTGGGTATAATCCAATAAGTCTGCAACTGAGTTGATCTGAGCCCGCTTGAGACAGTTGTAAGCCCGGACTGACAACTGCAATTCTTCGATCGGAATTTGGCTCGTAGGATCGGCCTCACCTGGATACTCGGGTTTGAGAGAATCTTGGGTGATGTCTTTGAGAGGTGCAAATAAATCTACCAGGATGTGTGCAGATTGACTCAGAGCTTCTTGAGGAGTCACGCTGCCATCAGTCCAGATTTCCATAACCAGCCGGTCTTTCTCAGAACTGCCACCGAGCCGAGCATCTTCCACGCTGTAGTTGACTCTGCGAATCGGCATAAAGATGGCGTCAATTTGGAGAAAATCCAAAGCCGACCCATCATCGCGACTGCGGTCTACTGCTCGATATCCGATGCCTTTTTCAATTCTGAATTCCATTTCCAGAACAGATCCCGGTGAGAGAGTCGCAATGTACTGCGATTTATCGATCAATTCCACCTCAGAGGGCAAATCGAATCGATCGGCAGTAACTGTAACTGGCCCCTCAATCCGCAACCTACCGATTTGTGGCTGCTGGGAATGAGTTTTTAGAACAACCTCTTTCATGTTCAGGAGAATTTCCAGAACGTCCTCACGTACCCCTTCGATCGTGGCAAACTCGTGATTGACGCCCGCGATGCGGACTGAAGTTACTGCTGTTCCTTCCAAATTTGACAGCAGAACTCGCCGGAGCGCATTCCCAACAGTTGTTCCCTGACCGCGATCGAGCGGTTCTAGAACAAATTTTCCGTACTGACTGCGGTCTTTGTCAGTGTTAGACTCTATACATTCAATTTGAAACTGCGCCACGGAGTGACCTCCCTTTTCCACTTTGGATTTTTGATTTTGGATTTTAGATTGCAGAGCATACCCCTGAACGGATTTCGGATTTTGGATGGACGGGGCAACAGTTAGAACCATTAGTTTTTGACTTTAAGCAGTTAGCCAATATCCAAAATCTAAAATCTAAAATCTCAAATCGTTTTAGACTCTACGCCGCTTGGGAGGGCGACAGCCGTTGTGAGGAATTGGGGTAACATCTCTAATCAGGGTAATTTCCAGTCCCGCCCCTTGCAAGGCCCGAATTGCAGTTTCTCGACCTGCTCCCGGCCCGCTTACCATTACTTCTATTTGGCGCATTCCCTGGTCATTGGCTCTGCGGGCTGCACTTTCTGCTGCTGTTTGAGCTGCAAAGGGAGTACCCTTTTTAGCTCCTTTGAAACCGCTGGAACCTGCTGATGCCCAGGATATTACTTCGCCATTTAGGTCGGTAATAGTCACAATCGTATTGTTAAAGGTAGACTGGATGTAGCCTACCCCATTCGGTACGTTACGCTTCTGCTTTTTTGCACCAGATTTCTTGCCTGTTTGTTGTCGTGGCGGCATATTAGTCTCTTTATCGTTTTCATTGAATTACTCTCCCCAAAGGCGGGGAAACAGTCAGCAGGAACATAAATTTCCTGCAAACTGCTGTTATTTCTTGGACGGTGCTTTTTTCTTGCCCGCCACTGTACGGCGGACGCCGCGACGGGTTCTGGCGTTGGTACGGGTTCGTTGACCCCGCACCGGCAGACCCAAACGGTGACGCCGACCGCGGTAAGTCCCGATATCCATCAGGCGCTTGATGTTCATTGACTCCCAGCGCCGGAGGTCTCCTTCGATTTGGTAGGTGCTTTCTACATGAGCCCGTAGAGTAGTCACGTCGGCCTCTGTTAAATCCTTGACGCGAGTGTCAGGATTTACGCCTGTTGCAGCGATAATTTTTTGGGCCCGCGACAGACCTATTCCGTAAATGTATGTCAGACCTATTTCGACGCGCTTATCGCGTGGAAGGTCTACACCGGCAATCCGTGCCACACTTTTTGTCTCCCTAGTTTTCCTATTTGGCTACAATATTGAATTAGGCAGCACCTGCGTGCATTGCCCAGCCCAATTTTCCCGTTTTCTAACCTTGGCGCTGTTTGTGTTTCGGGTTAGTACATATCACCATCACTCGACCGCGACGGCGGATGACGCGACATTTTTCACAAATTTTTTTGACAGATGCTCGAACTTTCATCTTTCTTCCTGCCTGGAGAACCCCGCTCTACCGGAGAGCACGCACGCTGGCCCGTAGAGCGGTGGGAGGAGAGGCTGGGCAAGGTGTAGGCCTCTCCTCGATTAAATTGTATAAAGTGCGGGTTGTTTTTTGAAGGAGATCGCTTGCACCCACTCCCATTGCTGGGTAAAGTTCGCTTGCGCCAGAATGTTGGCGATCGATACTTAAACGGCGTAGCAATGACTTAACCCGGTACGCCGCTGGGTTGTTGACGCCCTTCTCGGCAACACTACAAACGTAGCATTATAGCATAAATTTGAAGCTTTTTACCAAATTCTCTCTAATTAAACTTAGAATTAGTTTTTAGAAAGTTTTATCTAAGCCTATTTTTTCCGAAGGCGATAAGTAATCCTGCCTTTGGTCAAGTCGTAGGGAGTTAATTCAACTTTGACGCGATCGCCAGGCAGAATTTTGATGTAGTTGCGGCGGATCTTGCCGGAAATGTGAGCTAGCACGTTAAACCCATTATCTAGGTCAACGCGAAACATCGCATTCGGCAGTGATTCCGTCACTGTCCCTTCCATTTCAATTAAATCTTGCTTAGACAATTTGGTATTTACCTCAACTCTACATTTGATTAACTAGGAGTGTCCCAGCGTTTGCTTCAAAACCTATTTACCAAGTAAGGAGCGGCCGATTTTAGATTTTAGATTTTAGATTTACTCCACAGATGCATCAAAGGAGCAGGAACTTCGGTCTAAAATTTGGGATCTCGACGATTGTCGGTGGCTTGTATCCGTTTTGGGCGGGTTGAAGGCGAACGGGGCAATAATTCGGGTAACTCGATCGACTGCTTGACTCAATTAACCCCTTGCTTCAGCTTTACTTGAGTAAAGTTGTAGCAAGTAAAATCGAGTTCAATCCTGTTTCTAGCAACCCTCACAAAACCTGATAGCACAAAAAGCTCCTAGTTAACATATCTTAGCAAAAGCTGGTGAGTAACAAGCTGTATTGCGAGGGTTCAAGAGTCGCCAGAGAGCGCTTGTTGCAGTTCTGCGGTGACTACTTCCATATCGCGATCGCCATCAACCGCAACTAACTGTTCGCGAGCGCTATAAAACTCAATCAAAGGCTCAGTTTGCTCGCGATAAACTTGCAACCGGCGCCGGATCGTCTCCTCATTGTCATCCTGGCGGCCCCGCGACAGTAGGCGAGTCACCAAAACATTGTCAGGTACGTCCAAATTGACAGCTCGCAGATCGCAATCCTTTCCAGACTTACTTCCCTCAGTACCAACATCACACAGCAGTTTGTCAAAAAACGCTGCCTGCGCCACAGTACGGGGAAATCCGTCGAGAATCCAGCCCGCACCAGCATCTGGTTCATTCATGCGTTCTTGGACGATATCCATCAATAACTCGTCGGGAACCAACTCACCAGCATCCATGTAGGATTTAGCTTTTACACCCAAGGGAGTTTTCGCCACCACGCAGGCGCGAAGGATGTCACCCGTAGAAATGTGGGGTATTTTCCAGAGAGCGGCTAAAACCTGAGCCTGAGTTCCCTTTCCCGCCCCTGGAGGCCCCATAAAAATCAATTGCATTGCGATTACTTCACCATTCCTTCATATCGCTGGGAGATGACGTAAGTTTGAATTTGCTTGGCAGTTTCGATCGCCACACCCACTAGAATCAGTAGGGAAGTTGCACCAAACCCTCTAAAAGTTTGGACGCCGATCGCGCTTTCTACAGCCGTTGGTACAATAGCTACCAGACCGAGAAAAATCGCTCCCAAGAAAGTCAAACGGTTCAAAACCTTCTCCACATAATCGCTGGTTTTCTGACCGGGACGAATCCCAGGAATACTGGCACCCATTTTCTTCAAGTTCTGAGACATATCTACGGGGTTGACAATCAACGAAGCGTAGAAATAGCTGAAGAACAGAATCAAAGTCAGATAAAACAGCGCGTAAGCCCAAGGCGCAGGGCCGTTCGGACTCAACACATTAGCAACTTGAACCAAAAACGGCTGATTGAGAGACTGAGCAAGGAAAGAAGGCACAATCAACACCGAAGATGCAAAAATAATCGGCATCACTCCGCCTTGATTCAAGCGCAGGGGTAGATAACTGCGACTCTCCCGATAAACTTTGCGACCGACTTGGCGGCGGGCAGAAATAATCGGAATGCGGCGAGTACCTTCCTGAACAAAAACAATCCCGACAATCGTCACCAAAAAGACCAGCAGCAGAACAACTACGCGGCCGACAACTTGCGTGTCGCCACTTTGAGCCAATTCAAAAGTTTGTCCCAAAGAGCGCGGTAAAACCGACACAATGTTGATAAAAATCAACAGTGATGCTCCGTTTCCAATACCTCGCTCCGTCACCACTTCCGATATCCACATCACAAACATCGACCCTGCTGTCAGAGCCAAAGCAGTCTGGGGGATGAAAAAAGCCGATGGAGTCTGAGCAAAAGGGCTGACCCAAATCGCAATGCCAATGCTTTGCAGAATAGCCCAGCCCAAAGAAACGTAGCGAGTAATTTGAGAAATCTTGCGCCGCCCTGCTTCGCCGTCATTTTTCTGCATATCTTCTAAACTTGGCAGAGCCGCAGTTAGGAGTTGCACAATAATTGAAGCATTGATGTAGGGCAAAATCCCCAGCGCGAAAATCCCCAAAGCTGACAGCCCGCCTCCTGAAAACAAGTCCAAAAAGCCAATTAAAGGGCTATTTTGGACGTTTTGGGCAAAGGCGGCGCGATCGATGCCGGGGACTGGCAAGTGAACACCCAGGCGCACTAAAATCAATAAGCCAATGGTGACGAGGATGCGGCCCCGCAAACCAGCAGCTTGAGCCATCTGCATGAACGTCTCTTGTGCAGTTGGCGCTTTCTCTTTACTAACGTCCATAGTTACGATTTTGGATTTTAGATTTGGGATTTTCGACTAAATCATTTTCTGATAGCAAGAAGAGAGGATTTGAGATTTGGACAAACTCTCAAACCTCAAATCTTCACGCAACTACTTCGCAACTTCCGCCGGCGGCTTCAATTTTGGTGCGAGCACCTGCGGTAAAGGCCGCCGCGCGCACTTGCAGAGCCACATTCAGTTCGCCATCTCCTAAGATTTTCAGCGGCCCGTCGTCAGTAGTGACAATTTTTGCTTCGATCAAAGAGGTGAGAGTAACTTCTGTGTTTGCTGGCAGTGATGCTAATTTACTTACATTAATGGTAGTGTACTCTTTCCGGTTCACTAAAGGGAAGCTCTTCAGCTTGGGCAGGCGGCGGTAAAGAGGATTTTGACCACCTTCAAAACCGGGTCTAGTGCCGCTACCGGCTCTAGCTTTTTGACCGCGCATCCCTTTACCGGAACTCGCGCCTTGACCGGCAGAAATACCTCTACCCAAGCGACGCGGGCGTTTTGTGGAACCCGCTTTTGGTCGGGCGTCTTGCAATCTCATAGTTTTGATAGTTGGTAATTGGTAATTGGTAATTGGTAATTGGTAGTTTTGAGTTTTGAGTTTTGAGGAATGAAAGATTTTTATTCAAAACTCAATACTTAATACTCAAAACTGACAATTTCCAGTTCCCTAGTCCTTAACCGTAGAGGTTTTCTACTGGAATTCCGCGCTCTTGAGCAACTTCGGATAAGGTGCGAAGAGTGGAAAGGGCGTTGACTGCGGCTCTAGCGTTGTTTAAAGGATTTCCTGAACCTAGCTGTTTGGCTAAGATGTTGCGGACTCCTGCTAGTTCGAGAACAGTTCGCACTGCTCCCCCTGCAATTACCCCGGTTCCGGGTGCTGCTGGACGCATCATAACTTTGGCTCCGCCACCTGCACCGTTGATCGGGTGAGGGATGGAGTTTGATTTGGTGAGGGGAACTTCAATTAGGTGCTTTTTGCCGTCAGCGACGCCTTTTTTAACGGCACCGATTACGTCGCTAGCTTTGCCGACTCCCACTCCAACTTGACCGCGTTCGTTGCCGATAATGACTATGGCGCGGAAGCTGAGTTTTTTACCGCCTTTAACTACTTTGGTAACGCGACGAATCTGAACAACCCGTTCTTGCCATTCGGATTCTTTTTCGCGCCCTTTGTTGTTATTGCTTTTTTTCTTGTTGCGCTGTTCTTTTTGTTCTGCCATGTTTTGTCCTTGGGGAATTGAGGATTAGTAATTGGTAGTTGGTATAGAGAAATTAACAATTAGGAATTAAGAATTTTGTTATAGATTCTCTTTTCCTTCTTCCTTCTTCCTTCTTCCTTCTTCCTTCTTCCTTCTTGCTTCTTCCTAAAAGTCTAACCCGGCTTCGCGAGCTGCGTCGGCGAGGGCTTTAACGCGACCGTGATAGAGGTTGCCTCCGCGATCGAATACGACTTTGACTATGCCAGCGCTGGAACACCGTTTGGCAATCAACTGACCGACTTGGGTGCTGGCGTTGCAGTTGGCTCCCGAACTGAGTTCGGCTTTCAATTCTGGATCGAGGGTTGACGCAGCAGCCAAAGTGTGCTGTGCCGTGTCGTCGATTACCTGGACGTAGATGTGATTGGACGATCGAAATACCGCTAATCTGGGACGTTCGGCGGTGCCGAATACCTTGCGCCGCACGCGGCGGTGTCTGCGGTGGACTGATTCTTTGCGAGTAAGCTTCATTGTTACTTCTTACCTGTTTTGCCTGTTTTACCAGCTTTGCGCCGGACGACTTCGCCGCTGTAGCGAATGCCTTTGCCCTTGTAAACTTCGGGCGGACGCACCGCGCGGATGCGGGCTGCTGTGTTGCCTACGAGTTCTTTGTCAATACCGGAGACAATGACGTTGGTGTTGCCTTCAACTGCCATGGTGATGCCTTCTGGAGGAGGCATTTCAACGGGCTTGCTGTAACCGACGTTTAAAATCAGGTTCCGTCCTTGAACCTGTGCCCGATAACCTGTGCCGATAATTTCCAGACGACGCTGAAAGCCTTGGGATACACCTTCGACCATGTTGGCGACAAGGGTGCGACAGAGGCCGTGCAATTGTCTGGCGACGCGAGATTCGTCCCGGCGGGTAACGAGTAAAGTCTCGCCTTCCATTCCTAGGAGGATTTCGGCGGGGATTACTCGGGAAAGTTCACCTTTAGGGCCTTTGACGGCTACTTTTTGACCGTCTAGGGTGATGGTGACTTTTGTGGGGATGCTAATCGGACGCTTGCCAATTCGCGACATAGTTTTTGTCCTTTGTTTTTAGTTTTTAGTGTTTGATTATTAGTATCTAGTTATTAGTCTTTAGCGATCGACTTTTGAGTGTTTTTCCATGGTATGCGTGATTAATGACTCGTAATAAACAAGTACAATTCGCCGACACTCATGAGTGGATAATCCCCAAATCTTAGACTTTTGTTTAAGCTTGCAGATTGAATGCTGCAAGTTAATCTAAAATCTAAAATCGACTGACTAATGACTAATGACTAATGACTACCAAACATAACAAAGCACTTCACCGCCTAAACCTTGGCGTCGAGCTTCTCGATCGGTCATAATGCCGCTGGAGGTGGAGATAATGGCAATGCCAATTCCGCCTAATACTCTGGGCAGTTCTTTGCGGTTCGAGTAAACGCGCAGTCCTGGTTTGCTGACTCGCTTAAGTGCCGTGATAATGGGCTTGCGAGTTTTACCTTTGTACTTTAGAGAAAGCACTATAGTTCGCTTTACGCCTTCTGGTTCTGCTTCTTCAAATTCGCTGATAAAGCCTTCGTTTTTGAGAACTTGGGCGATGCTACGGGTCATTTTTGTAGCTGGAATTTGTGTTGTTTGGTGGCGCGCCATGCAAGAATTGCGAATGCGCGTCAACATATCTGCTATGGTATCGTTAGCTGCCATGTGAAAGATCCTTACTCTACTGCTTAGTTGTCCCGGAAGGGCATTCCCATTTCTTTGAGCAAGGCGCGTCCTTCTTCGTCGGTGTTTGCTGTGGTGATAATTGAAATGTCCATGCCTCGAATTTGATCGATGCGGTCATATTCTATTTCTGGAAAGATTAGCTGTTCTCTCAGACCCAAGCTGTAGTTGCCGCGCCCGTCAAAGCTTTTGGGACTGATGCCGCGGAAGTCGCGGATGCGTGGGAGTGCGAGGTTGATGAGCCGATCGAGAAAATCGTACATCCGATCGCCCCGCAGTGTCACCATCACGCCGACTGGTACTCCTTTGCGGATTTTGAAGCCTGCGATCGCTTTTTTCGCGCGAGTCACCACTGGTTTTTGTCCGGTGATGATGGCAATTTCATTCAGCGACGAATCCAGTGCCTTAGCATTTTGAGAAGCTTCTCCCAAACCGCGGTTAACGGTAACTTTGATAAGTTTGGGAACCTGATGGATATTAGTATATTTAAACTGATCCATCAGTGTGGGAACGATTTTACCTTGATAAAGAACTTTGAGTTTGTCCGGCATAGTTTTGGTGTTTCGTTAACTGTCCCTGGGCTTGGTCAGGGAATTGTTCTTTGTCAGTTGTCAGTTGATAGTTGTCAGTTGTTAGTTGCCAATTAAGGACTAATGACTAATGACTGAGGACTAATGACTAATTATCGAGGATTTCTCCGGTTTTTTTGAGTTGTCGCAGTTTGCGGCCGTCTTCACTAAATGTATAGCAGACGCGGCTGGCGACTTTCTCTTTTTCGGAATAGTGCATCACATTTGAGCTGTGAATGGGAGCCTCAAAGGTGACGATTTTTCCCGATTCCCCTTCTTGTTGGGGTTTGACGTGCTTGGTTCGGATATTTACGCCTTTAACAATTACTTTGCTGACTTTAGGATATGTCTTTAAGATTTGTCCGACTTTTCCTTTCTCTTTGCCAGTAATTATTTGCACGGTGTCGCCTGCTTTGACGTGCATTCTGTAGCGCTGCGGTTCGCTAGTTGGTTTACCCTTTTTTCCGTACATTTTAAAGTACCTCTGGGGCTAAGGAAACGATTTTAGTAAAGTTTTTGTCGCGCAGTTCGCGGGCTACTGGGCCGAAAACGCGAGTGCCTTTGGGGTTGCCTTCGGGATTGATAATCACGGCTGCATTGTCGTCAAAACGAATGCTCATGCCGCTGTCGCGACGCAAGGCTTTGCGGGTTCTGACAATGACGGCTCTGACGACATCGGATTTTTTGACTGCCATATTGGGGATGGCGTCTTTGACGACGGCAATGATGACATCGCCGACTCCGCCGTAGCGACGGTTGCCGCCTCCCAATACGCGGATGCACATGAGCTTGCGGGCTCCGCTATTGTCGGCGACATTGAGGTATGTCTGGGGTTGAATCATGGTGATTGGGGAAAAGGTAATTTGATGCTTGCTAACTGCTAAGTGCTAATTGCTGCTAATTGATGGTTAATCACAGGGTCGATCGATCGAGAAAGCCGATCGCACTACGCGAGCAATTAGAAATTAACTGTTAACCCTTTGTTGCACCGAAAATCTCAGCAACCGTCCAGCGTTTGGTTTTGCTCAGAGGGCGAGTTTCAGTGATGCGGACACGATCGCCCGATTTGCACTTATTTTCTTCGTCGTGAGCTTTGTAGCGCTTGGTGCGGACTACGATTTTGCCGTATTTGGTGTGGGAGGAGCGGTTTTCGATCGCTACCACGACGGTTTTGTTCATTTTGTCGCTGACTACTACGCCAACTCGTTCTTTAACTGCCATACCTACCTATTGTTGTTGTGCAATTGAGTTTTTTTGAACTACTGTGCGAACCTCGGCTCGGCTGCTGCTAACTACTCGCTGACTGCGGTGGGAGCAGACTTGAGAGCTGCCTCAGCAGCGATTTGGCGTTCGCGTTCAACTGTCATTAATTGAGCCAGCCGATGTTTGGCGTGCTTGAACAGGTGAGGCTTTTCCATGCGGCCGGTAGCTTGCTGAAGCCGCAAGTCCATTAGTTGGCGCTTGACGGCTAAAATTTGCTCTGCTACTGCTGCATCGCTTAATTCTCTAGCTTCTTTAATCTTGGTCAAAGACATAGTTGTGTGCTTTATCGTTAGCGGTCTAGTGAAGACAGAATTCTTTCTGATGCTGAAGACCGAAGGGAAAAAAAGTTGTACGTGCCAGATTTTAAATTTCTGACGAATGCAGACCTAATTCTACCTTCGATCGCCACTATGACGGGCTTTCTTCGCGGGTGATGAACTTGGTTTTAATCGGTAATTTGAAAGATGCCAAACGCATTGCTTCGCGGGCAATTTCTTCAGTGACGCCACCAATTTCAAACATGATCCGACCGGGTTTGACGACGGCCACCCAAAATTCCGGTGCGCCTTTACCAGAACCCATCCGGGTTTCTGCTGCGCGCTGGGTGACTGGTTTGTCGGGGAAAATGCGAATCCAGATTTTGCCACCCCGGCGGATATAGCGGGTCATGGCACGCCGTCCGGCTTCTATTTGGCGGGAAGTGATCCAGGCTGGTTCGACGGCTTGGAGGGCAAAGTCGCCAAAGCTAACTGAGCTGCCGCGGGTGGAAATACCGCTCATTCGCCCGCGCTGTTGTTTGCGGAATTTTGTTCTTTTAGGGCTTAACATGACTGGGGAATTCAGTAATTGGTAATCGGTATAGCGGACAGCACGAACTTACTCGCCCGGGATCTGTCAACTGTCAACTGTCAACTGTCAATTGTCAATTGACTGTTAGCCTTCGTTCGATCGATCTTCAAAGTTCTGACGGCGGCGCTTTTGTTTGGTGCGGGGCACGGCTGCATTTGGTGCGGCTTCTTGTTCCTGTCCGGGAATAATTTCGCCTTTGAAAACCCAAACTTTAATCCCGAGAATACCGTAGATGGTTTGAGCGGTGCAGTAGGAATAGTCGATGTCGGCCCGCAGGGTGTGCAAGGGGACTCGGCCTTCGCGCGTCCATTCTGTACGGGCGATTTCTGCGCCGTTGAGGCGTCCGCTAACTTGAATTTTGATGCCTTGAATGCCGACTTTTTGAGCGCGGGTGATTGCTTGGCGGACTACTCGGCGGAAGGATACGCGCCGTTCTAGTTGCTGGGCGATATATTCTGCGATCAGTGTGGCATCGGCGTCTACGCGCTGAACTTCAACGACGTTGATGCGAATTTGGCGGTTGTTGCCGAGTTGCTGCTGCAAACCGACGCGCAAAGTTTCGATACCTGCTCCGCCACGGCCTACGACTACGCCTGGTCTGGCGGTGAAGACTTCTAGGTCGATTTGATCGGCTTTGCGCTCAATTCTGACCGAGGAAATACCAGCATTACTGAGGGTTTTGCGGACGTACTTGCGAATTTTGAAGTCTTCTTGCAAGAGTTCTGGATAGTTTTTCGGGTCAGCAAACCAGCGAGAGCGGTGCTCTTGGGTAATGCCGAGACGAAAACCAATTGGATGTATTTTTTGGCCCATAATATTTGATGAGTTAATTGGTAATTCGTAATTGGTAACTGGTAATTGGTAATTGATGATTACCGATTTTTGGTCAACTTTAAGCTGTTTATTACCTATTACGTTTTTCCGTGGTTTAGTCTTCTAAAAGCGGAGCAACTATTACCGTAATGTGGCAAGTTGGCTTGCGGATTTGGTAGGCGCGACCTTGAGCGCGGGGTCTAAAGCGTTTGAGGACTGGGCCTTGGTCTGCGTAAGCTTGAGAGACTACGAGCTTGGTTTTGTCCAATCCTGCGTTGTGTTCGGCGTTGGCTACTGCCGATCGCAAAACTTTGACGATTGGTTCGCAGGCGCGGTAGGGCATGAATTCGAGTAAAATCAGCGCTTCTTGGTAGCTTTTGCCGCGAATTTGGTCGAGGACTCGGCGCACTTTGAAGGGCGATGTCCGGATGTAACGGGCGATCGCCTTAATTTCGGATGTGGTATCTATAACCATTTCGATTTGGGTAAGTAGGTAATTGGCAATTGGGAAAAAGGTAATTGGTAATTGAATGAAAAAATTTCGATTACCTATTACCTGTCACCTAATTTGGCTATCTTTTCGCCTTTTTATCACCACTTTTCGCGTGACCTCTAAAGGTGCGAGTGGGGGAGAATTCTCCGAGTTTGTGACCTACCATTTGGTCTGTCAGGTAGACTGGGACGTGCTGTCTGCCGTTGTGAACTGCGATCGTGTGACCTACCATTTGAGGCAGGATTGTGGAAGATCGCGACCAAGTTTTAATTACTTGTTTTTGGCCTGCGGCGTTGAGTTTTTCAATCTTTGTCATCAGATGATCTGCGACAAATGGGCCTTTTTTTAACGATCGAGACATGGTTTTGGTAATTAGTAATTAGTAGTTGGAATTGAATAGGGAAGAAAGTTGCAGGAATAAAAGAGTACGGACAACTTTTTCGTTGTTCCTTCTTCCTTCTTCCTTCTTCCTTCTTCCTTCTTCCTTCTTCCTTAACTTTGTCTGCCGCCCTTCCCACGCTTGGAAGATTTGCGACGGCGCCGGACGATTAAAGCGTCGCTGCGCTTGTTTTTGCTTCGAGTTTTGGCACCCAATGCTGGTTTGCCCCAAGGAGTCATAGGCCCCGGACGCCCGATGGGCGCTCTGCCTTCGCCACCACCGTGCGGGTGATCCACCGGGTTCATTACACTACCGCGAACGGTTGGTCTGCGACCTTTCCAGCGGGTACGGCCTGCTTTACCGAGGCTGATGTTTCTGGCGTCTGTGTTGCCAACTTGACCGATCGTAGCGTAGCAGTCGGCGCGGACTTTCCGTTGTTCGCCGGATGGCAGTTTGAGGGTGACGTAGCTACCTTCTTTTGCCATTAGCTGAGCGCTGGAGCCTGCGGAACGGACGATTTGTCCGCCTTTTCCTGGTACTAGCTCGACGTTGTGGACGCTGGTACCGAGGGGAATGTTCTTCAGGGGTAGGGCGTTGCCAATTTCGATCGGCGCGTCTGGGCCTGAGACAATTACTGTACCGACGTTTAAGTTGAGCGGGTGCAGGATGTACCGTTTTTCGCCGTCTTTGTAGAACAAAAGGGCGATGCGGGCGTTGCGGTTGGGGTCATATTCGATCGCCTTGACGGTAGCAGGAATGCTGTGTTTGTCGCGGCGGAAGTCGATCGTTCTATAAAGCCGTTTGTGACCGCCTCCCCGGTGGCGACAGGTAATGACGCCTCGGTTGTTGCGGCCTTGTTTGGTGTGCTTGTTGCTAGTTAGAGACTTTTCAGGCTCTGACTTGGTAATCTCAGCGAAGTCCGAGACGGTATGTTCCCGGGTGCTGGAGGTATAAGGTCGGTAAGAACGAATGCCCATAATCGCTTTTAGATTTTAGATTTTAGACTTGGGATTTTGGACTTGACAGTTTTGGATTTTAGATTTGGGATTAAGTTAACTTGCGAGTTTCCTGGATGGGAAGTTTGCATCAGTTAACTGGAATCTAAAATCTAAAATCTAAAATCCAAAATTGGCTAAACTTCTGGGAATAGGAGTTTGCGGATCGAGTCTCCGTCTAGCAGAGTTACTGTTGCTCGCTTGTAGCAAGGTTTAAAGCCGACGAATTTACCTACTCGGCGCTTTTTTCGCGGCGGGTTTTGGGTGTTGACGCCAATGACTTTGACCTTAAATAGTTCTTCGATTGCAGCTTTGATTTGAGGCTTGGTCGCTTTTGGCGCTACGTCAAATGTGAATTGATTTAATTCCATCATTCGGGTAGCTTTCTCGGTGAGAATCGGACGCTGGATCAAATCTGCGTAGTCGCGGGGGTCGATTTTACTCACCGTAAATCTCCTGAATTTTTGCTATGGCTGTAGAGGTGACGATTATTTTGTCAGCCGCGAGAACGTCGTAAACATTCAGAGAAGTTGCCAAGATGACGTTGACTAATTCGATGTTGCGTCCTGACAGGTAAACGTTGAGTTGCGGTTCTGGCAAGATTAACAGAACTTTTTTATGGGCTTCGATACCCCAACGGGCGATCGCACTTAGCAATTCTTTGCTTTTCGGTCTCGGAAATTGCTCTGCAAATTCTTCAACCACAATGATGTCTTCGGTACGGCTAAAGAATGCTGTCCGCAAAGCGAGACGGCGTTCTTTTTTGTTCATTTTGACTTCAAAGTCTCTGGGTTTCGGTCCGAAGATGACACCGCCGCCCCGCCACAACGGAGAACGGATCGAACCTGCTCTGGCTCGACCTGTGCCTTTTTGACGCCAGGGTTTGCGGCCGCCGCCTCTAACTTCCGATCGAGTTTTGGTGCAAGCATTCCCTTGACGGGCGTTGACCATTTGCCGTCTCAAGGCTCTGTGAACGATGTGAGACGCATTTTCTTCTTTGGCTACGCGAAGCTCTAAAGTTGTTTCTCCAACTTCTTCGCCTTGCCAATTTCGCACTACACAGTTAACCATATCTTTTGTCCTTTTTCCTTTGTCAGTTGTTGGTTGTTAGTTGTTAGTTGTCAGTTGTTGGTTGTTATTTGTTGATTGTTAGTTGTTAGTTGTTGCTAATAACCAATAACCAATAACAAATAACCAATAACCAATAACTACCACCCAACTTTTTTCTCAGGAACAACATTGACTAAGGCGCCAGCTTTTCCGGGAACTGCTCCCTTGATCAGCAACAAATTCTGCTCTGCATCCACCCGGACAATTGTCAGTTTGCGGACGGTAACTTGAACGTTGCCCATGCGTCCTGCCATTCTTTTACCGGGATAGACGCGTCCGGGAGTGGTTCCAGGTCCGATCGATCCAGGTTCGCGGTGATTCTTAGAACCGTGAGACATGGGGCCGCGTTTGAAGTTGTGGCGCTTTTGAAAGCCTGCAAAACCTTTACCGATGCTGGTACCGATGACATCTACGATTTGTCCCGGTGTAAAAGCGTCTGCTTTTACTTGTTGGCCTAATTCAAAGGAACTGGTATCTTCCAAGCGGTATTCGTGCAAGTGGCGCAATGGATTCGCCCCCGACTTGGCAAGGTGTCCCAATTCTGGCTTGTTGAGAGCCTTTGGTTTTACTTCTTCGTATCCAATCTGAATGGCAGTGTAGCCATCAGTTTGTTTAGTTTTGATTTGAGTTACTGTACAAGGCCCTGCTTGTATGACGGTGACGGGGATTGCTCTCCCTTCAGCGTCAAACACTTGAGTCATGCCTAGTTTAGTGCCAAGAATGCCTACAGACACGGATTTTTTTCCTTTTATTTACGCAAGAGGTTTCGGATTGCGAAGTTTACGTCAATCCGCTTGCTCTTGTGCAGAAACATCTATTTCAGTGTTCCTGCAATTAACTGTTATCAACCAACAGCTTTCCTCGGTGTTTAAAATTTGAGTTTTAAATTTGGGAGCGAGCTTGTGGAAGTCTTGCAAGGGTTGAGATTCTAGGTTTTTTACCTATTCGATCTCCGAGTTTAATGTCGGTCTTGCTTATTTGGGCTAGGACTTGAATAGCAAGCTACTCAGTATCCTTTCACAGCGCCAGTTAACAATATTACATGAAGTGTTTGTTATTTGTCAAGGCCTTTTTTGATAACTTTTCGCCTCAGCTTTAGCATTTATAATACTTTAAGCTCGCAATGGGCGATCGACCAAATTTTAAACAGCAGGCTAGACAAATTTATGGGACTGATTACAACTGGTGCGGATATGATTCGGGATTTGGAAAAGTCGGGGTCGCTAGCCCTGTACGTTCCTTTAGAGGGAGGATTTGAGGGCCGTTACCTGCGACGGCTGCGGGCTGCCGGCTACGGTGCGTACACGATTACGGCGCGGGGTTTGGGCGATTTGGCGATGTATTTGACCGGAGTTCACGGGGTGCGACCGCCGCATTTGGGCAAGAAAACTACTGGCAATGAAGGGGCTGTGGGTTACACCTACTACGTACCTCCAATGTTGCAAACTCAATTAGATAATTTGCCGCCGAAATCTAAAGGACTGGTGCTTTGGATTATTGAAGGGCAGGTTTTGTCGAGTCAGGAAGTTGAGTATTTGACTGTTTTGCCGACGCTAGAGCCGCGAGTTAAAATAGCAGTAGAGATGGGGGGCGATCGAGCTTTTAGCTGGAAGCCGCTTAAAAACGCTTTAGTTGCAGCTTAAATTCGGGTATTTGCGATCGCAAATCAACTAAAAAACGCAGCGAGCAAAATCAAGCTCAACCGCTTATGCTCGCTGGTTTTGCTCTTTTTTGGAAAAACTTCTTAATTAACAGGAAAAATCTTATGCTTCAGAACCGCGATTATACAATCATCATTGACAAAAGCGGCAGTATGTACACCAAAGACCAGATGGGAGGAAAAAGTCGCTGGGCGCTGATGCAAGAATCGACTGTCGCACTGGCGAATAAATGCGAAGAACTTGACCCAGACGGCATCACAGTTTACGTTTTTTCTGGTCGCTTCAAACGCTACGAAAATGTAACATCAGCTAAAGTAGTGCAAATCTTCCAAGAAAACGAACCTTCCGGGACTACAAATTTGGCTGCGGTGCTGCTAGATTCTCTCAACAATTATTTTCAGCGCAAAGCATCCGGTAAGACCAAGCCAAATGGCGAAACCATATTAGTGGTGACGGACGGCGAACCGGACGATCGCAAGGAAGTAATGAAAACAATTATAGAGGCATCGCGGAAGCTCGATCGAGATGAAGAGCTGGCGATTTCCTTCATTCAAGTAGGGAATGCCCCGGAAGCGACTAAGTTTCTCAAGATATTGGATGACGAACTGCAAAGCGCCGGAGCTAAATTCGATATCGTTGATACAGTGACGATGGATGATATCGAAGGAATGACCCTGACGGAAGTATTGCTGAATGCAATAACTGATTGAGGAGGCTGCGGGTTGTTTGCGGGACTATATTTGTGCCTGGTTGCTGGGCAGGATTTTTTAAAGGGGGTTTTAAGTCATGGAATCGATCGATCGCCTGTTAGCTGAACTTAGGGCAGAATATCAAGCATCTCAAAAAAATCGCGACGCGCCAAGTCAGCCGCCAGTGGAAGCACAACCGCTTTCCCAACCAGCAGCAGTGCCGTCAAATCAAACTTTTAAAACAGCAGATATCAAGTATTCTGGTACTTTTGACAAGGATTTAGCTGAAATCAAGGCTGAATACGAAGCACAAAATAAAGCTCAGGAAGTGGCTGCACAACAACCGCTTCAGCCTCTGCACGAAGCAGAAAATAAACCTCAGGAAGTGACGGCACTAGCACCGAAGCCAGCAGAAAAGATTGTGCAGTCAGAGTTAGACGTACAAACGCACAGGCAGAAAGTTAGGCAAGCTCAGGTTTGGCTGAAGAATTTGGATAAAAATTCCGATGAGAGATATTGGTTCGATCAGTTTGCTTTTAAGTATAGTTCGAGGATAGATGCGGCGATCGACTATTTGCAAGCTGTGAATGAGTTTGATTGAAAAGGTTTGTAGTGAGGACTTTAGTCCTTCTTTAATGCGGACTGAAGTCCTCACTACCAACCCAAGAGAGAAGGTTTGTAGTGAGGACTTTAGTCCTTCTTGAATGCGGACTAAAGTCCTGACTACGAACCGAATGGTCGATCGTCTTTTGGAACAGATGTAGGATTCAGCAGAAATGAAGCCGATCTTTTTGCTGTACTTTCAGATAGCTTAATTTGTTTGAATTCAACAATACCATCGGCTATAAAAGAATCTCTCAAGGCCGCCTTTTCTCCGCTGTTAAAAACAGTTTCGTAAAATACTTCGCGAATGCCGGCGGAAATAATTAATTTCAAACAATAAATGCAGGGTTCTAAAGTCACATAAATGCTAGCTCCAGCCGTAGATATGCCGTGTTTGGCAGCAGTGGCGATCGCATTTGCTTCAGCGTGAACCGCCCGCGACGGCAAAGTTTTGCTAGCATCGCAACTGCTCAAACCCGGATAGCAGAAGCCTTGAGCCGTGCAGTGTACCGAACCTGAGGGGGAACCGTTGTAACCCGTAGCTAAAACTTGCCTGTTTTTAGCGATTACCGCGCCGACGGGAAATGCCAGACAAGTCGATCGCGTTGCGGCCAATTTTGCCAACATCAAAAAGTATTCATCCCAATTTGGTCTTTGATAGGTTTTATTCATAAGCTGCTGTATTTTTTTCTGTTCCAAAACGTTTTTAAGTTGGTTCAAAGCATCTTCATAAGTCTGAAACTGAACTTCAGCAATTACTGTAGGGATACCCAGTGGAAATCTTGATATAACTTTATCTTTTTCATAAATAATCACAATAGGAATATTATTCATTTCAGCATAAGCTAGCTCCATTCCCACACCAAAAGAGAAGGAGCCAAGGTAAGCAATGACTAAATCTGATGTACTAACTTGATGTTTGTCTCTCTCAAATACTTGGCTAGGACTAATGTCAGGGTTATTGATGGGATCGGTATACATATGTGGAACATACGCTTGAAAACCTATTTCTTGGCAAAGCAGACCAATGGCTTCATAGAAACTCTTGACTTCTGCTGGTTTCTCAATTCCTGTTAAAGCACCAGATATATATACTTTGTTCATTGATTTTTACGCTTTCTCAACAGTATTATTTTGGAACAGAGGTTGCTTTAGGGGTGGGTGCTATTTGTGTCTTTGGTGTGATGATTGGTTTTGGATCAAAAGAAGGTGGTGAAGAAGGTTTCAAAACTGCTACCCATGTCCCAATTGCTCCCCCAATTGCTGCTAATGCCGCGACAATCGTAGCCCAAACCATCGGTTCCCACTGTGGCAAATACTTAAAAACTAAACGGTAGCGAATAGATTTCTGTTTAAGCTCATCCTTGGCTTTTTTATATTCAGACGATTGCTCTAACGCTTTTAAAATATCATTTTTATCTCCTTTTCTCCACAGATTTTGTGAATCGTTTAACCAGCTTCTAAGTTCCGGCGGTGTTGGATAGTCTTCAGGAATAGCATCATGAAGCTTACCAGGATCGTCTCTATATGCCGAAGAAAAAGAAGATTTTGAACTCAACCTATGAATTCTTAAATATGCAATAGTATCACCTACTTTAATCTGTATATCGTTGTCTGATAAATTATGAAGAGCTATAGCCATCACACCTCCATAATTAGGATTAACTCTTGTTCCAAGATGTCCTATTCCCTGTGACACTAATTTTACTTGTGAATGAATTACTCCACATAAATAATTGTTAACAAATACTGACTCATTAGTCCATATTATGGCTGTTTTTCGGCTTGGAATTTTAATAAGTTTATTATCCTGTCGATCTTTTAAAAGCAATGTTTGTTTCTGTTGAGTCTGTTGATCTATGTTAAATGTATAAGCATATTCACTTGCCGTTAGGCGTAAACAGCAACCTCTGATGCTATGTTCTTTCCCTTTAAAAGGATAAATAAATATCCCTCTACCTAGCTCATTGATAATATCCCACTCGCTTAGAACCGACATAAACTATTTCCTATGCTTTAACTTTACGACGCTTAGATTTATTGATCCTGAATATATTTTTTGCCAGTTGCAATGCAGCCAAAAGCCTTCTGGATTTCTAGCCCTAAGTAACCTGAATGTTCAGGCTGTATTGCCGGAGAATTAGCACAAATTTCTCGTAATAGCTTGAGAGGATCTCTGCCACTATAATGCTTGGTAATTTCACCACTACCAGGAGTTGTTTGGGAAACAACTATTTTTTTATCCTCCAATTTGATGATGAAGTTTCCCACTGAATCGCAATCAGAATAACTTGGATCGAAATAACGTCTACGTTCTGCATCAACTATTTTTTGATAGTGCTGGTTGATAATCCGGTCAACTGAATCGAAAGTATCATCGTAGATATGAGCACTCTGACTAATCGTAATCAGTGGACCCATCTTTAGATCGTACTCCGATCGATCGGCGATCGCGTCTCGAATGTGTTCTTGCAATTTTCGCAATCCTATAGCGTTAGCAGGCCAGGCGCTAAACATATCGTTACTGCGGAAAGTAGCAGTCATTGACAGTTCGTTATCCACAACTCTTAGCCAGATATGGTTAAGGCATGGACTGCCACCTGAATCGTGATCGGCTACATCCCACAGCGACATAACTGCACTAGCAGCGTCAATCTCACCTATTAATTTATTAATAACTTGTTCAATCTGGTCGCGTCCATTAAACCAAGAACGAAGACGCTGCCCATAAGTGTATTTAACACCTTCTCGTTTCACTGAATCATCTAATATTTGTGAAGTGTATTCTTGAACAAAAGGACGGTCAATGGGCAGATAATTTGGTTCGGGGAAATAAAAGCCTGGTGGCTCATTTTTCACCACAGCTATTAAATCAATTAATTCTTGCCATTTGCCATCGTAGCCAGTCGGTCGAATTGTACCTGTTGTTTTGATGCGATGAATAATTTTAACCCAAGTTTCTGCAATAGTTGTTCCTTCTATCCGATGACCGTAACGCGGTCCAGGTTGAATAGTAGGAACGATTTCAGAGATAGGAAATTCTAAGTAATTACCCCAGGGTTCAAGTATGTTCTGTTGTGAGTAAGACTTGACAGAGGCTACAGCTTCAGAAATGGATTTTGCTTCTACAGGTTCCTCTATCGATTGTCGTAATTGTTCCAAAGCACTAGCTGGAATTTCAATATCAATATACCCAGTAATGGGAGATTTAATCACCCAACATTTGCGTCCGGTATCACTGGTTCCTTCTGTAAACCCATTACGGAAGAAGTCCAGCAGGCACTTACATCCACCAGCATTGAGGTCTTCTTTTGTAGCGTTCATGATTACTAAAAAGCGGACATGGGGATTGAATAAAAGATTCCGAATCAGAAAGCTAATTCCACGAGTTGAACTGTACAACTGTCCAATCACAGCAAACTCATGGGCGTGAAGGTGTTTGGCGATCGCTTGCTTTACAGTCCATCCAGTCACTACAGCGGTTTGACCAGTTCCGCAAATCAGTTGGTTTGGCTTGTGTAGTGGTTTGTACTGGAATAGGGTTGCCTGCTGACTCATTACTGTGATGGTGACTACAAGTCAAAAAAAACTGCTAGAACAGCTTAACAAACTTTGAGGACATTTTTGCTAAAATTTTACCAAGATTTTTATGAATGAACCGCATGGTAGAGGGGGCAGAGGGTGCAGTGGAGGAGAAGAGAGAGATTAAGCAATCATTAATTTCAATAAAATCTGAATATTTAGCAAAACAATTTAAGTTTTTTAAATGAGTAGTTCGTTGACAGCTACGCTAAAACCTGCAAGTACAGTTTGAGTGTTAACAACTTCATCTGCATTAAACAACAGCCAGCGTTCCCCGGCATTCACAAATATTAATCTAGCTTCAGGAAAAAGCAGCCAGACTTCTTGACAGCCCGACTCCAAATATTCGTGAGCTTTTGCAAATAATTCTTCGCCGCTATCTTCGGGAGAAGCAACTTCTGCTATCAAGGGAAAACTTTGGGAAAATGCTGTAAAATTGCCTGATTGTGGCAGCAGTTCGGGAGTAATGTAAGCGATATCTGGTCGGCGGCCCTGCTTGTTAGTGCGACAAAGTATTTCGGTCAGAACTTCTCCTCCCTGTCCGCTGGAATTTTGGTAATTTCTCCAGGATGTAGATAGTTTAGATTGAGCCAAACTGTGTTTGAATGTCATTCCTGTTTTCTCTACTAAGTTGCCGTCAACCCATTCCATTCTATCAGGCGGTTTGACTAAAAAATCTTCGAGAGATATGATTGTTTGTGGATCAGATTTGGGTTGAATTTGTGGTGTATTTTCTAATTCGGGCGGTGATTCTGGCGGTGATTTTTTGTCGGCATTTTTTGGTATGATTATAGTAGCTGTCACGATCGCAACCTCTCTTTGAATATTTTAAGTTTACAGGAGATTAGCCTTTGATGACTGGATTAAATAAGGTAACTTCTATGATACTATCAAACCGATTTTCTGAAGCCCTCACCTATGCCGCCGAATTGCACGCAACTCAAGTCCGCAAAGGTTCTGGTGTTCCGTATATCGCTCATTTGTTGGGTACTGCTAGTATAGCTTTGGAATATGGCGCCAATGAAGATGAGGCGATCGCAGCTTTGCTTCATGATGCGATCGAAGATCGAGGCGGCCCCACCACCCGCGAAGCCATCCGCAACCACTTTGGGGATACCGTCACAGCGATTGTAGACGGCTGTACCGACAGCGATGCGACACCGAAACCCCCTTGGCGCGATCGCAAACAAGCTTATATCGATCGCATTTCTCAAGCTTCCCACTCCGTCAGATTGGTCTCGGCGGCTGATAAACTTTATAATGCGCGATCGATCCTGAAAGATTACCGTGAATTAGGCGATCGCGTTTGGGAACGCTTCAAAGGCAAAAAAGATGGTACTCTCTGGTATTACAATTCTTTAGTAGAAGCATTACGCCAAGCTGAATCTACACCAATCGTTGAAGAATTAGCCCGCACAGTTTTAGAATTGAACAAGCTTTCCGAAGATAAAAGGTAAAAGCCATAGGACTAATGCCAACTGGCACATATCGTAGGTGCGTCAAATCTGGAACCCTAGATAATCGTTGTATAACTTCGTCTGACGCACCCTAGAGGTCTAGCAGATAACTAATAACCAGTAACCAATAACTACTAACAAATGGCAAACGTTCGCTTAGAAAATATTACTAGACGCTACCAAAATGTCACCGCGATTGAAAACATCAGTTTCAAAATCCCGGATGGAGAATTTTGGGTATTAGTCGGGCCTTCCGGCTGCGGAAAGTCTACAATTATGCGGACAATTGCAGGTTTGGAAACTGCAACTTCTGGCAATCTTTATATTGGAGATAATTTAGTTAATAACATTCCGGCGAGACAGCGCGATGTCGCAATGGTATTTCAAAATTACGCGCTTTACCCGCACATGACTGTCGCCGAAAATTTGGCTTTTGGATTGCGGATGCGGAATGTTGATGCTGCAAAAATTAAAGAAAGAGTCGAAATTGTAGCCCGATCGCTGTCGATCGATCACCTCCTCAACCGCAAGCCGAAACAGCTATCAGGCGGACAGCAGCAGCGGGTAGCACTCGGAAGGGCGATCGCCCGCGAACCCAAAGTATTTCTTTTAGACGAACCGCTTTCTAACCTCGACGCCCAACTGCGAGACGACACTAGGGCCGAACTCAAACAACTCCATCAAAGGCTGGGAATTACCACAGTTTATGTCACCCACGACCAAGTAGAAGCGATGACTTTAGCTGATAAAATTGTAGTTTTAAATGGAGGCAAAATTCAGCAAATCGGAGACCCGCAAAGCATTTACGCTAAACCAGCTAATCGGATGGTTGCCACATTTTTAGGCAATCCTGCTATGAACATTTTACCTGCAATTTATGCAAACGAATCTTTTCAGGTAGGAAGTCAATCTTTAGCCTGTCCGCCCTCGATTCATAAAAGATTGCAGGCGAAAGAAGGACAAGCATTTGATTTGGGAATTCGTCCAGAAAATATAGAAATCTTTACGCCACAAACAGCAGAAGAGGATGATTTCAATAGGGATATTTGGGCTTTAGAAAAAGTCCCTCTCGATGTAGAGGTAAAAGTAGTTGAACCTCTGGGGCGAGAAATTTTAATCCGGGCGAGTTTACCTGCGTTGGGTGCTGAAACTACTGTACAGTTACAAGTACCGGCGGGTGTTCGCTTGCGTCCGGGCGATCGGCTGACGGTACAGCTTGACTTCGATCGACTATTTATTTTTGACCCATCCACCGGCGAGGCGCTGTATCCCTAACCGCATTAAATCTCAAAGGTCAAATAGATTTGATTTATGCACTTGCAACCTCAGAAACCCGGTTTCTACGAATATTTCTCGTTTCTCGTTGCAAATTTTTCTCAGAAACTGGGTTTCTAGCCCCGGCTTTCTGCGATCGCAGTCGGTAACTCCTGTTCCATCTCAAATCTCAAATCTCAAATCTCAAATCGCTCGACTGTTCCATCCACAGGCTAGGTCTCAGTCTTCTTCACAAAACTTTACACTTGACGTTTCGGAATTTACGCAGTAATGATAGAATGATTGTATTGCGAAAAAAAATCATCCCTCTAAAGGCGTACTTTTGTGAACGGGCATCGCGACCAAAAACTTCGCATCTGCGCTCGAAAAGCGGCAATCCCGCCGCATAGGGATTAACTGGCGAACCAAAAACTCCGAAAAACTTTCTAGCGGCATTTCTTAGATGAATCCCGATAACCTGCCTCAAATGCTGCAAACTGGATTTCACCTAACTTTAGGTGCAACTTCCTTTTTACTTGAGACACTGCAAGATCCCCAGAAGCGAGAAGAAAATCTGGACAAACTTCGTCAGTCGGATTTAAGTCCACTAGCTTCGGAGTTGGTTGAAAAAGGAGAAATGACCGATCGAGAAGCCCGTAATTTTGTCGATACTATTTTCTCTCAACCAGGCGATCGGGAGAATGCACGCAGCGAGGAATCCGGATCGCATCAGCAATCGGATACAGCAACTGACACTCCTCCCGAGTTGGTTGTACAGCCTGATGTAAAACTAGAGATTCAAGAATTAACTGCACAGATGGCAGCGCTCAGAATAGAGTTGGAAAATTTGCGCGCTGAAAATTACCCTGATTAAAGGATCAAGCATCTTTAACACAGCCCGAATTGAGTTGGAAACCCACTTGCAAACCCACTTGCAAACTTATTAAACAGAACCACAATTTAGTCGTTGTCCCAGTTTTCAGTACCGATTAAGTCGGCGATGCGATCGCGCAACAAGAAATCGCATTTTTCCAATTCTCCTTCTACGCAAGCCCATTCTCGGGGCGGAATGAACTGACACAGTGTGTAAATAGGCTGTTGCCTGCTGAGTACGCCTTCATGGACGAGGTGACGTGCTTCGTCTTGGATAACATCTAAAGAGTATTGGATTCTGATAGTTGACTGAATCATAATGCGCCCTCAAGGTTTTACTACTAAAAAATTATGGCCCTGTTAATAATATAATCCAAACTTAGGATTATGGAAGTTAAATTTTTTTCTGTATACTGAGATACTGTTTGCAGATTAATTTGAAAAACTTATAGAGATGATGAGCGAGCAATGGGATCTGCTTGGGGATTTTGAGACGTGGCAGATATTCCAGGCTAACACGCGAATATACGGCAAAGCTTCATTCAGGACTTAGAAAGTTGCGACAGATTCCCGGTTTCTGGATGCTGCGCCGCAAAAGCAAAATTTTTGACAGAAACCGGGTGGATCGATTTAAGTGCTGATGAAGCCAAGGAAAGACTCAGCAGTCTGGCAGATCAAGCATTCCCCGTTTTGTTAATGCCGAACAGCAACTCTAGAGTGAGAGATTGCGCTGCGGGCATTTGTCCGAAACAAAATATATAAGGAATAGTCGGAGGCAAGTGCGGCAAAAATTGTTCTAAAACGTAGGGACTTCCGTAAACTACCACAGCTTGCAGTTCTCCCGTCTTTAATAAATTCTTAAACCAATCTTGAGCCGCTTGGGTCAATCCGGCACTACCTCGGAAGCAATTGCCGCGAATGAAAATTTGCAGCAGTGTCGGAGAAAAATGCTCTGCGCTTGAATTATGACTCAAATCGCCTGTCCGATCGTCAATTAGTTGCAATTCGTAACCAAACTGTTCGGGAATAGCGATCGCCGGAGTGTGTTTTCCCAAAAACTCGCAACCCAAAACATCATCTACCACAATCAAATTCCGCAAAATTTGCTTTTCCGAGGGTTTTTTAGCCACTAAAGGCAAAGCGCCACCAAATTTTAAAGAATCTCGCAAAATATCGGCAGCCGTCGTCCTTGCCTCTGCTGTTGCCAGCAAAATTAAGTCGCTGGAACTCCCACCCTTGCTCAGAGGCGGTTGAGGGGGGTCGAATTTGGGATTTGTCGCTGTTTGGTCGATCGACAAACCCACTTTAATTTTCGCCTTCCAGATTCGATTGACAGATTCCTTGATTTGTGCTATGTCGAGTCGCCCTAGAGTGACAGCTTCGCAGACAGCCAGAATCGCCCCTTCTGGGTCAAGCGGCATCAGCAAAACATCAGCACCAGCCTCAGCGGCCAAAACAGCAGCTTCATTAGCGCCGTACTTATTGGCGATCGCACCCATCACCAAAGCATCAGTCACAATCAAACCATCAAATCCCAACTCTTCCCGCAGCTTCCCGATCAAAATTTTGCGAGAAAGAGTAGCCGGAAACTGGTCATCCCAAGCCGGAATCAGCAAGTGAGCACTCATCACAGCATCGACCCCGGCGGCGATCGCCCCTACAAAAGGAGGCAACTCGATCTCAGCCAATCGATCGGGCGAATGCGACAAAACCGGCAATTCCAAGTGAGAATCAACCGCCGTATCTCCGTGGCCGGGAAAATGCTTAGCCGTAGTTAAAATCGGGTGTTCACCTGCACCGCGAATAAAAGCACTTGCCAATTTTCCGACAATTTCCGATGTCTCGCCAAAAGCGCGGACGTTAATCACAGGATTGTCGGGATTGTTGTTAACATCGACCACCGGTGCGAGAATCCAATTGAGACCGATCGCCCTAGCTTCGATCGCAGTCACAGCCCCCATTTGTTCCGCATAGCGATCGGCTTTACCTGCATCGTGCCGCGCAATTTCAGCAATAGCCATCGGCGGCCCAAACCAAGTCGCTCCGGCGAACCGCTGGCCGACACCTTCCTCAATATCAGCAGCCAGCAGCAGCGGAAATTTTGCCCAAGACTGCAATTGGTGCGATCGAACAGCCAATTCCGCAGCACTTCCCCCCACCAAAATCACCCCACCCACGCCCAAATTTTCCAGATAATAGCGGAGTTTGTCGGCCGTTGGTTCCCAGGCTCGATAGCGAATTTGGTGGTCAAACAAGTAGCCTGAAGCGCGCACCACGAACATCTGGGCTACAAGTTCGGGTAAGGAAAGATTGTCAATCATTCGATTTTAGATTTTAGATTTGGGAATTGGGAATTGGGAATTGGGAATTGGGCATTGGAATCATAGATTTGGACACTCGCATTACATAATTCCAATGCCACCGGACTTGAGATTAATCCTCGTCTTCTTCTAAATCATCATCATCATCATCATCATCATTTGCCAATTTTTCGCCATCATCCGTCAATTCTTCGTTGTCAAACATACCTGGTTTGCGATCGGCAGAAAGCTGATTCAGCAGTATCACCATTTTATCACCCCGTTCCAGGGAACGGTCTTCGAGAAATATCACTTCCGGCGTCCGACGCAGTTGTACCCGCTGGCCTAACTGGTTGCGGACATAGCTAGTTGCCGATTTCAAACCTTCCATAGTCTCGGCCTTGGCCTCATCAGTACCGTAAATGCTGACAAAGATTTTTGTATGCTGAAGGTCTCCCGAAACAATGACATCGGTAACGCTAACCATACCTGCACCGACTCGATCGTCCTTAATGCCGTTGATCAACATCAGGCTGACTTCCCGCTTAATCATTGAAGCTACGCGCTCTATGCGACGACTTGTAGCCATACCAATTATCCCCTACTTTTATATCAGCCATTTTCTATCAATTCTTAGTTTGACACAAAGCCGTAGGCGGGAGTTCTGCCAAAAGTACGCCACAATGAATTTTGGCTAACCTAGCCGTGTCCCGATCGCCAATAAAAACATAAAAACTATGGATAAAGAATTTACCATCGGTCAAAAAGTCCGAGTTGTGGCGATGCCACCTTTCGTGAAAACTGCCGAACCGATGCCGATGCTGCGGCCTGCGAATGTAATTGCGATCGGGGCCCAGGGTGTTGTGATCGATCGGCGTCCCGGCAATTATTGGGGCATTCGATTTGAAAAAGGTGCTTTTCTCTTAGACAGTCAGTACATTGAAGCTGCTATCAGTTGACTGTTGGCAGTTGGCAGTTGACAGGAAAGCAGTTGGCGGTTGGCTTGTTGAATAGTTGTCATTGGTAATTGGGAATTGGTAATTGGGAAATTCTCCCTCTTCCTTCTCTCAACGGGAGCATCTCAGTTTTGCAAGAAGCATTTTTTCTTACAGTGCGAGCGTCCCCGCTCGCGTGTGTACAAGCACGCGAGCGGGGACGCTCGCACTATAGCAAAACTGAGATGCTCCCCTCTCAACTGTCAACTGTCAACTGTCAACTGTCAACTATTCAAGAAGCTAACTTGGTCTCAAAACCCAAAGAATCAACCGAAAATTCTCCCAAAACTTCCTCTACAATAGGAGAGCCAAAAGTAAAAGTTTGAGGCTTTCCCAAATAATAACCTTGACCGTAATCTACCCCAAGTTCCTTGAGTTTATCCATAACTGCTTGACTTTCCACATACTCGGCAATAGTTTTAATTCCCATGGCGTGGGCAATTTTGGTAATAGCTTCAACCATGACAATATCAATAGGATTCTCGGCAAGATTCTTAATAAAATTGCCATCTATTTTGATATAGTCAACAGGCAAATTTTTCAGGTAAGCAAAAGAAGACATCCCGCTACCGAAGTCGTCCAAGGCAAACTGGCAGCCGAGTTCCTTGAGTTTCCAAATTAAGCAGGCTGCTTTGCTGAGATTCGCGATCGCCACGGTTTCGGTAATTTCAAAACAAATTATTTCCGGCGGTATTTGATAGAGAGAAAACTGCTCTTGAATAAAGTCGATGAATTTTTCTTCGTTAATGCTGTCCCCAGAAAGGTTGATCGCATAAAGGCTAGAATATTTGTCAAATGAAGATTGTGAATTAGATAAGGAACAGTAGGCAGGCAATGTAACTATGTTATCGCTGTCTGCCCCCGGGTTTTGGACTAAGAGATTTGCTGTAAAAATTTGAGATAAATTGCTAAATAAAGTGCGAATTACCCAGCGATCGATCGCGTGCATCAAGTTATAGCGTTCGGCTGCCGGAATAAATGCCATTGGTGAGACTAACTGACCAGTCTGAAGTTGAAGGCGGAGGAGGATTTCGCAGTGGGTGCTGGTGGTCGGAGAGTTGAGCAAATGTACGATCGGCTGAGAGTACAAGCGAAACCGATTATCTTCTAAAGCTTGATTGATTTCGACCACCCACTGGGTTTCGCCGTGCTGTTTGATTAATTCGCGATCGCCCGGTTGATAAACCTGCACCCGATTGCGGCCTTTATTTTTAGCAGCATAGCAGGCTAGATCTGCCGCGCTCAACACCGCAGATGTGGATACTGTTTTGGGATTAATTGCCACCAAACCGATACTGACGCCGATCGCAAAAGTTTTGTCCTGCCACGCAAACCGAAATTCCTGAATGTTTTGCAGTAGCAATTTTGCAACATCTAAGCCCTGTTCTGGCGGACAATTGTACAGGAGTACAGCAAACTCATCGCCGCCCAGGCGCGCCAAAATATCGGTTTTGCGGATATTGCTTTTAAGTAGCTGGCTGACTTGGCGCAGCAGTTCGTCGCCTGCAACGTGACCAGAAGTATCGTTAACTATTTTGAAGCGATCGAGATCCAGGTAAAGCATCACGTGTTCTTGACCGTAACCTTGAGAACTGTGCAGGGCGTGTTCTAGCTGGTACTCAAATTCGTGACGGTTAACCAATTGCGTCAGGGGGTCGTGAGTTGCCTGCCAGGTGAGTTGTCGCGCTTGAGTTCGCACTTGGGTGACATCTCGAAATACAACGACGGCCCCGACAATTGTGCCGTTGCTGGCGTGGATGGGGGCGACGCAATGGTCGATCGCAAATTCGCGGTTGTGGCGCGCAATCAGCAAGCTGTTGTGTCCTTGGTCAACAATCCGACCTTCGTACAAAGCAATTTGGGCGATATTTTCGATCGGCATCCGAGTAGTTTCGTCAACTATTCTCAACACGCCCGCGAGGGGCAAACCTTTAGCTTCTGAGGTTGACCAACCCGTGAGTTTTTCGGCAACTGGATTGAGGGTAGAAATGTAGCCGTGGCTGTCAGTAGCAATTACTGCATCGCCGATCGATTGCAGAGTAACTTGAGCTAGTTCTTTTTCCTTAAAAAAAGCTTGTTCCATGCGCTTGCGATCGCTAATATCCCGCTGCACGGATACCCAGTGAGTCAGGTTTCCCGACTCGTCAGCAATGGGTACGCTGTTGAGTTCCACCCAATAAGTTGAACCGTCTTTGCGGTAGTTGATCAATTCCAAGCGCAGGGGTTCTCGGCGAGAGAAAGCGCGGCGAATTTTGGCAACTTGAGCGCCATCGCTGTCGGGCCCGCGCAGACAACTCGGTGTTTGGCCGATAATTTCTGCGGGCCGATAACCGGTCATTTGGGTAAAAGCTTCGTTGACATAGATGATGGTGGGATCGGAGATATCGCTGTATCCCGCATCCATAATTACGATCGCATCGTTAGCGTTAACTACGGCAGATTCTAACAGTTGCAGCCGCACCTCTGCCTGCTTGCGGGTAACGATTTCCTGTTCCAGTCGGCTGTTAGTCAAGCTCAAAGATGCGATCGCTTTTTGCAATTCGCTAGTCTGTTCTTGGACGCTGGCGTGCAAAACATCGATCGCCCCGGACATTTCCATCGGGTCAAGTACGCTCAGTAAAGTGCTTTGAGTAACTATTCCCAGCAGTTCTCCGCCTTCGGCAGTGACTACTAACCTGCGGACTAAACGCTGCTGCATTTCCTGATGAGCCACCCAAAGCGAGTCTTCTGGCTTGAGACTAAATAAAGGGCTACTCATTACAGTTTCGGCGATCGTCTGCGACAAATCTATATCTAAAGCTTGAAATTCGACAATATCCCGTTCCGTGACTATACCTAGAGGAATTGGGAACGACAAATTCATCGATAATTCTGTTGGCGCTGTAATTACCACGCAGCTAACGCGGTGCTGCGCCATCAACTCGGCTAAACTGATAACTGACGAGGTAACAGGCGCTTGAATAACTTGTGCAGTCATTACTTCTTTCACCAGGCGCATTTTTAAGATATTTGCCGGTTCCACCATCCCTTGGCGAATGCTTTCTGGCGTAATTACTCCTAAAAGTTGACCGTCACTGTCTAATATTGGCAAATGGTGAATTCGTTGTTGCCCCAACAGAATTAAGGCGCTAAAAATGTCTCGATCTTCACCTTTCGTCAGAGTTGCAGCAGGCTGCTGCATAACTTCTGCGATCGTAACATTTTTTAAGTTTTTGCCCGATGCAATCAAATCGACGAGATCCCTCTCGGTGAAGATTCCTTGCAATTGGGAATTTTGAGCAGATTGGGAGTCGGATTTTTCGAGGGATTGTTCGACGACAAAGACGCAGATACCTCTGGCGTCTCTGAGGGCGCTTGAGGTGAGGGGATTTGGGATTTCTGTGAGTTGCGGGTAGATATCGGTGGGTGGAATGTCTGCGTTTAGAGAGCAACTTCCGCGCCGTTGGCCCATCAGGGTAATGACTTCTGCTAATGGGGTATCGGGCGCAACTGTCAAGGGGTAGCGGTCAATTACTTGATCTAAAGTCGGCAGATGCTTGGAGGAATCATTTTTTATCATAGGATTTAATTCATTTTGGCGATCGTCGCACAGACTCTACCACAGTCATAAAAAGCCCTGCTTTCCATGCAGTGCGTGGATTTTTACAGCGCTGCTGAGACATAATTAAAATTTTTTGTTAAAAATCCACCCGATGTGTGGTTGGCGAGCTGGCGGGTGACAGCTCTGCCTCTACCTCTAAAGTTATAACCGTATATGGATTTTAAGTGTGCAAATTCTGTCCAATGACAGTTTTATTAACAAATATGTATTGGGGGAACTTTTTTCGATAGAATCAACCTATAACATCATTCATCACTAATCATATCCATCTTTAGAAGCAAACGTCTGTTTGCTGTCCGGGCTAACCTAGAAAAGGTAACTACAAAAACAGACCGTATTAAGTTCGGCAGTGTTAAGTTTTACGATATTAAGTTTTGCGAGCTTTTCTAGACCACCTGCCAGTTGCGGAGGACAATGAATATCACAGCAGGTCTGTGAATTCGATCGCAAATTTGCGAAAACGACCGTGGTAAGCTTGTAGATATAAACAGAAGAACTTAAACACCAAGTCTGGCGAGGAAAAGGGATTATGAAACGCCATCTATTAGCCGCAACTTTTTTAATTACTCCCCTACTGTTGGCCGGGCCCGCTAGCGCTGCAAATCCCGCTCACGTCAAGCAGCTACTCTCCACTGGGCAATGCTTTGGGTGTGACTTGTCAGGAGCAAATTTGGCGGAGGCTCATTTGATTGGTGCAGATTTGAGAGAAGCGAATTTGCAAGGCGCAAACCTCTCCAATGCTAACCTCGAAGGCGCTGACTTGACCGGCGCTAACTTGACGGGTGCCAACTTAACCGCAGTTTTCCTGACTAACGCCAGTTTAAATGGCGCAGACCTCGATCGGGCAAATCTGACAGCCGCCATCATCAACACCGCTGACGTATCAGGCGCATCAATGGAAAACATGACTATTACTGATGCCAAAATCTACAATACCCAAATCGGCGTAGGCGGCAGCTACGAGCAGTAAACTCTTTTAAATAATGCGAAGTACCAATTTTAAATTAAAAAACCCGGTTTCTCTCCAGAAACCGGGTTTTTAGTCTTTTTGTAGGTGCTCAGTATTGTAGGGTGCGCACTGCGCACCTTACGGCTGATGAGTATTGTAGGGTGCGCACTGCGCACCTTACGGCTGATGAGTCAAACCACTTTTTGCATTTAAATATTCAACACCTAAAAACCCAAATCCACAGCAATTCGATGGGCACAAGCAAACCCAGAAAATGCCACCGCATTTAAACCCTGTCCGGGAAACGTACTATCGCCCACACAATACAAACCAGGCATAGAAGTTCGATTAAACGGCATCCCCAACAAACCCATTAACTTCTGGCGGGGAATCGGCCCGTAAGTTCCATCTTCCCGGCCCAAAAAGCGGCGGTGAGAACGCGCCGTCCCAACTTCCATATAATCCAAACCAGCATCTAAACCCGGAAAAATCTTTTCTAATCTGTCAATAATTCGACCGCCCGCCTCTTCTTTTTTATCCTCGTATTCCTGTGGCGAAAGTCCTTCCCACTCTTCCATCCAACTCGAAGTAAAAGCATGAACAATGTGATATCCTGCCGGAGCTAAATCTGGGTCGAGTACCGTCGGAATTGATACTAAAATAGTTCCTTCTGGCGCTTCCATTTTGTCCCAATCTTCTAACAAAATGTGGTGGCAGGCAGTACCAGCAGGGATGACGCTGGCTTCTACTCCTAAATGCAAGCTCAAGAAACTGGGGGCTTTTTGATAGCGCTGCTGCCATTTCTTCTCGCTAGCTGGCATCTCTTCAGCAGGTAGCAGTTTCTCGAAAGTATCCCAGCGGGTGGCGTTAGAAACTATCCGCTTTGCCCGGTAAACTTCGCCGGTTACTAGCTCGACTCCGACAGCGCGACCGTTTTCTGTGATAATTTTTTTGGCTTTAGCTTTGTACTGAATTTTTCCGCCACATTTTTCTAATCCTTCTACTAATTTTTGGGCAATTTGACCGACTCCGCCTTTGGGATAATTGATGCCGCCGTAATGTCTGTCAGAAAATACCATTCCGGCGTTAATCATCGGCGTTAAGTCTGCGGGTACTACAGACCAGTAGTAGCATTCCATGTCGATAAATTTCAGCAAAGTCGGGTCTTTTATGTAGCGCCGCGCTATGTCGCCAGTATTTTGAGGGAGATATTTTACTAATCCCAAACAGGCTAAAGGATTCTGAAAAAAGACTCGAACTAGATATCCAGGTTCTTCTAGGGATAGCAATTCCATGCCGTTGAGGCAGTTGAATACGTTCCAGCATTCGCCGTAAAATTTCTGGATGCCTTCGCGCTCGTGAGGAAACCTGTCAATTAATTCTTGCAAGTATTTGTCATAAGGCTGGGGAACTTCCAGATCGAGACCTGAGGGTAGGTGATAGTGAAGCTGTACCGGGTCGGGGATTGTTTCTAGGGTGACGTTGACGGCTTTGAGGGCGCGGGTGAGGAGGTTGGTGGTGCCGCGCTGTCCGAACCCAAATATCATGGAGGCTCCGACATCAAATCTGTAGCCTTCTCGATCGAAATATCCAGCACTACCCCCCGGAATTGTGTAGCTTTCGAGCACCAAAACTTTGGCCTTCTTGGCTGCTAGCTGGGTTGCAGTCACGAGTCCGCCAATGCCGGAACCGATGACTATCACATCAAACTCTTGCTCTGTCGGGCGGGAGTTGGCGGAGAATAACTGGGATTGGGTAGGGGCTGACATTAGGTTAAAAATCTTAATATTTCTACAATTTTACAGTCGATCGCTCCAGAAGGAAGAAGGAAGAAGGAAGAAGGAAGAAGGAAGGAAGGAAGAAGGAAGAAGGAAGAAGGAAGAAGGAAGAAGGAAGAAGGTTAGAAATACTAATTTTTGACTTGCAATGCCCAATGCCCAATGCCCAATGCCCAATGCCCAATGCGCCATGCGCCATGCGCCATGCGCCATGTTTCAAAAAGAAATGCTTCAAAAAAAATGCGGGAACAGTCTACCATTGCCGACTGCCCCCGTCTGCCTATCCTTTGAGAGGAGAACACTAAAAATTACTATAGCCTTGTTGCTAATTTATGTCAATACTATTGAAAATATATTTCAATAAAGTGACGAAGGTCTACAAACAAAGAGACTTATAGGATTTTAGATTTTAGATTCAAAGAATGGAAGATTGTGATAAGTTGCACAGAGCGATCGTTAGCGAAGTCCGCCCCTACGGGGGGCTACGCCAACGAAAACGATCGCACCGCATCAAATCCTTCAAATCTAGCAATTTCCCCAATTTCCTCATGCCCCTGCAACTGCGCGTTTACGTTCCGCCCCACCCGTTAATTAAACATTGGCTGGCTGTCGCCCGCGACGCCGCCACCCCATCGGTACTTTTTCGTTCTGCGATGACAGAATTGGGACGCTGGCTGGCCTACGAGGCAATTCGAGATTGGCTACCGACAGTGGAAGCAACGGTGCAGACGCCTTTGAGCCCATGTGCGGCGACGTTTATTAACCCGGAAGCTCCGTTGGTTGTGGTACCGATTTTGCGGGCTGGTTTGTCACTGCTGGAAGGAATTCAGACGGTTGTGCCGCTGGCTTCGATTTACCATCTAGGTATGGCGAGGAATGAGGAGACGCTGGAGCCGACTTGTTATTTGAATAAATTGCCGGCGCAGTTTAACCCCCAAACGCGGGTGATAATTAGCGAGCCGATGCTGGCGACTGGCGGGACGATTGTGGCGACGATGCAGGAATTGATTTCACGGGGAATTGATCCGAGTTTGATTCGGATTATTTCTGTGGTGGCTGCTCCTCCGGCTTTGAAGCGGCTGAGTACGGAGTACCCGAGTTTGGTTCTTTATACGGCAACGATCGACGAAATAGTCAACGAACAGGGGTTTATTGTACCTGGTTTGGGTGATGCGGGCGATCGAACTTACGGCACATAAACCAGGGAATTTTGGATTTTGGATTTTGGATTTTGGATTGACTCGACAGATAACTGTGGGGCTTATATCCGTGTTTGGGTGAGGCGAGCAGTTTCTGGAATTGGTTGCGGAATCTCCGGCAAAAAAAGATGGGCCTGGCGCAGGTAAAAGCAGGCACAGATAAAGTTAAAATCCAAAGTAGAAGTCAAAAATAAATAGCGTTTAGCACTCATTGCCCGTGAAACTTGATTCTGTACCGCCAAACTCGTCTGCTTCTGACTCAGAAACCCCCAATTCTGATTTGCAACCACAAGTACAACTACAAAAACTTAAAGAGACTTCTGAGATTTGTGCTGCTTTAACCCCGGAGCAGGCAGAAGTTTCAGTGAGTGCAAACCCCGATATCTGTCAGGAAGAAAAGCAACTGAAGCCGAAGCACTGGGCAATTTTTGCTTCGACTTTTGTAACTATCTTTTTAGCTGAAGTTGGAGATAAAACTCAAGTTGCGATTTTGTTGATGACGGCTGAATCTCGGAATCCTTGGATTGTGTTTGCGGGTGCGGGTTCGGCTTTGATTGCAACGAGTTTGTTGGGAGTTTTGCTGGGAAGGTGGCTGGCGACTCGAATCGATCCGAAAACTTTGGAGAAGGCTGCGGGAGTTATTTTGTTGGCAATTTCGGCGATTTTACTTTGGGAAGTGGTGGGTTAAACTATTTTAGATTTTGGATTTTGGATTTTAGATTTGGGAATTACTTATCATCATATTGGTATGTGGAAAGAAACCGGGTTTCTGGCTAGATTTAGCGGTTAAACCGAGGATTTTGGATAGAAACCCGGTTTCTCGGAGCTTGCGGTGGAAAGAAACCGGGTTTCTGGCTAGATTTAGTCGTCAAACCGAAGATTTGGCAGAGAAACCGGGTTTATCGGAGGCTGTGGGTAAGTCGTATATTTGTACAAGAGCTAACTGATAACTAAAAAAAATATGGATTGGCAACTTTTAGGCATAACTTTTATTACGGTGTTTTTGTCAGAATTGGGTGACAAAAGTCAATTAGCTGCGATCGCCCTTGGTAGCAGTTGCAACTCGCCGCGGGCTGTATTTTTTGGTACGGCGTCGGCGCTGCTGCTGGCGAGTTTCCTTGGTGTTTTGGTTGGACAAGGTACGGCGGAGGTGTTACCGGAGAGGTTGGTAAAGACGATCGCTGCGATCGGATTTGCGGTGATGGGCTTGCGTTTGTTGTGGGCGAAATCTGAATTATCTGATGTGTCAGAAGAATCCGAATAAGAGGACACGGCAGTGCCGTTTCCCTACCCCAATTCATTGTAGGGAAACGGCACTGCCGTGTCCTAATTTTTATGGTTGATTAAACTTCGTTTTGGTAGCACCAGCCAAGCAGCGTACCGCCGACAGCCAACTTTAGCGCTTCCAAAACAAAATATCCTTGGTGCAGTGTATTCATGCCGGCGGGCACTTCTGCTGCGGAGTCGAACAGATTTAGCTGCATTCCCAAGGCGCTCATTTGAGGTGTGAGCCCGTAGGTGTCAATCAGGGCGATCGCCAGAAGTACCAATGATAATACGATTGCTGTGCGAGTACGCTTGCCGGAGTCACCCATTAAATTGCTCAAAACCATCAAACCCGTTGCTACGAATCCCGAACAGATTAACTCAACGCGGTTAAATCCCCAGAACATTAAATTTCCGGCTGTTGCAAAATCAGAAGATACCATCATGCCAGATACGTAGAGACTCGGCATAATAACTAGATCGATAATCAGGCTACCGCTGAGCCAGAAAATTAAGGCTACCATGACAATTGCTTGCCAGCGGGGTCTGATTGATTCTACTCTCGACGATGTAATAGCTGTCATAAAAATTAGACCCTCTAAAATTTTCTTCTGCCTTTTCTAGAGCTTAACGAACTTTTTCCTAAAATCGTGTTAAGTATTTTTAAATTAATGGTAACTTTTGTGTAACTGAATTAGAAGAATTGTTAAGCTTGTCGGCGAAAAGTAACAGTTGAAAAATTGTGGCGATCGCCAAAAACGATTGATAATCACTCATTCCAGCAATATACCGATCAAATTTATGTGTTATTATTACAGTTAAATTGCCAAATATCAAAGATATTAGCCAATGATTGAAATAAACAAAATTCTGGAATTAAGTGCGGCAATAGCCAATCAATTTAAACCAGAAAAAATAATTTTGTTCGGCTCTTACGCCTATGGGAATCCCACGAACGATTCGGATGTTGATCTGTTGGTAATTTTATCTTCAGAAGGTAATAATTTTCGCAAAACTTGGGAAATACTAAGTAAAATTCAACCGAAATTTGCTCTAGATTTATTAGTGCGAACTCCTGCTGAAATTGAACAACGGCTAGCTTGGAATGATTTATTTCTCAGGGAAATTATCGAAAAAGGAAAGGTGATTTATGAATCCGCTGACACTTGAATTCATCGAAAAGCTTGCAAACAAATACGGTTGAGGTTTGGTTTGACTCGACAATACCTAAATTATGCTTTAATTTTATTTTAATTCTTCAGTCTGCGGAGGCAGACATCGTTTATACATACCTGGTTTCAACCGCAGACTCTTATAAATATAGCCTTTCTCAAAAAAGTGATGTATGCCCGCTAGTCCTATGCCCTATGCCCTATGCCCTATCCCCATGAGTACCTCATCTTTCTGAGAAAGGCTATAATATATGCCTAAATTTCAATTCTCATCTTGGCTTCCCCGTCTCCCCACTCAAGTCTGGATTCTCGCCGCCGGCAGATTCCTCTCGCAAAGCGGTAGCGGCTTTACTTTATTTTACGCGCCGATCTTTTTTGTCGATCGCGTCGGCTTGTCTGCAACTGCTGTTGGGATTGGTTTGGGTAGCGGTTCAATCTCGGGAATATTCGGCCGCATTTTGGGCGGTTCTTTTTGCGATTCCCAATTTTGGGGAAGGCGGCGAACTTTATTGCTGGCGGCAATGATTTCGGCTGTCGCTTCTTTTCTGTTGGCGGCGACTCATGATTTTCCAGGTTTAGTGGCGGCTAATTTATTGATGGGTTTTGGTGTGGGTTTGTATTGGCCTCCAACGGAAAGTATGGTTGCGGATTTAACTGAGGGCGCACAGCGACAGGAGGCTTTTGCTGTGACGCGGCTTGCTGATAATTTGGGTTTGCAAGTTGGGATTATTTTGGGCGGTGTTTTGATTGCGGTAACGGGGAATTATCGATCGCTCTTTATTATCGATGGCATCTCGTTTTTAGTGCTGTTTGCGGTGGTTGCAAGTGCGATCGCAGAAACCTACAAACCAGCTAATTCAACGGATACAGGCAAAAAAAGTCTCAAAAATGGCTGGATGGTGGCGTTGGGCGATCGCACTTTGCTAGTCTATGCTTTAGTCAATACTCTGTTTACTCTCTACATTTCCCAAATTCAAACCACGATGCCGTTGTATTTTAGCAAGTTTGTGCAGGCGGGGACATCGGGAACAGGCTTTTCTACGGGTACAATTACGGTTTTGTTTGCTTTTAGCACATTTTTAACTGTGGCTTTGCAGATGCCGATTGTTAAGGCTTTGAGGCGGTTTTCTCATCCCCAAGCTTTGATGATTTCGGCGCTGCTGTGGGGAATGGGGTTTATTGCGATCGGCTTGACAGGAATGGCTGCAACTGGCAATCTATTTTTAGCGGTTGTTGGCTTGACTTTTTTGTCGGTGGCAACGGTTGCTTATACGCCTTTTGCTTCGGCTTTGGTGGTGGATTTAGCACCGGAGTCTTTACGCGGCGTGTATTTAGCGGTTAATTCTCAGTGTTGGGCGATCGGCTATTTAATCGGCCCACCGCTGGGCGGTTTCGCTTTGGATCGAGGTAAATGGGCGGCGGATAATTTCTGGTTGGGTTTGGCTATTAGTGTGATACTGGCGATCGCAATTTTGCAAAAGGTCGATCGAATGTTAAAAAGTAGAATCTAATCATATCAAATAGAATAAATGGCGATTGATGTCAAATCCGTTGGCAATGGAGTAAGATTAAACGAACCGCGAAGGCGCTAAGGACGCGAAGGAAGAGAAAGAAGATGATCCGGTTCTTCCTTCGCGCTCTTTGTGTCTTCGCGGTTTAATCATTCCGATTAACTTATTTTCGCCGATCGCCCAATTTGCGATAAACCGCCCTCAAATCAACCTGATGGTGAGCCAAAGCAACCAAAGCGTGATAAAATAAGTCCGCAACTTCCCCGGCGATTCCGTCTTTATCATCATCTTTGCAAGCCATCACAACTTCCGCCGACTCTTCGCCAATCTTCTTGAGAATCTTGTTATCCCCGCCCTCGAACAACTTGCAAGTATAAGAAGTTTCGTTAGGATTGTCACGTCGATCGCAAATTACGTCAAACAATTGAGATAACATATCCCCCGGCGGCGCCACAATTTCCCCGTCAACTTGGTGAAAACAACTTCTTTCACCCGTGTGACAAGCAATATCTCCCACTTGTTCGACAGTCACCAGCAAAGCATCGCTATCGCAGTCGTAACGCAGCCCTTTGACATTTTGAACGTGTCCCGAAGTCGCCCCTTTGTTCCAAAATTCGGCGCGAGAACGGCTCCAGAACCAAGTTTGACCGGTTTCCATGGTTTTTTCGAGCGACTCCCGATTCATCCACGCCATCATCAACACTGTCCCGTCTAAGTAATCTTGGACGATCGCAGGCACTAAACCGCGATCGTCATAACGGATCTTTTCAATTGGGATCGATCGGCTCAAACTAGATAAATCAGTACCAGACATAATTTTATTGCAGCTTTTCATATAAATTAACGCTTTCGTGTCGGATATTTTTTTTATTAACCGCAGAGAGCGCAGAGGACACAGAGAGAAGAGAGGAGATTAGGCAAGTGATTGGCCAATTGTCAAGAACTATTTTACAAATTATTACAATTGAGACCTAGGAGTGCTAGTGCGACAAATCCTAAAAAACCCGAGCTAGTATTGCTACTGATTGGTTTGTATCCTAAAATCTACTACTATAGTTTCCTTGAATCGGCTTAGCCTTTAACCAGAAGTCGCTATATTAAGTATCCTACCAACAACAGACCTTCACTAAGGAGAAAACATTGGTTTCTACAACCTTGAAAACCACCAAATCAGAAGAAATATTCGCCGCCGCCCAGAAATTGATGCCCGGTGGCGTTAGTTCCCCCGTCCGCGCCTTCAAATCCGTAGGCGGACAGCCCATCGTCTTTGACAGGGTAAACGGAGCCTACATTTGGGATGTTGACAGCAACCAATACATTGACTACGTAGGTACTTGGGGCCCCGCCATCTGCGGCCACGCCCACCCCGAAGTCATCAAAGCCCTCCACGAATCCTTAGAAAAAGGTACGAGTTTCGGCGCACCCTCCCTCTTGGAAAACGTCCTCGCCGAAATGGTCATCGATGCCGTTCCCAGCATTGAAATGGTACGATTTGTCAATTCCGGTACCGAAGCTTGTATGGCCGTTTTGCGGCTGATGCGAGCCTTCACCGGGCGCGACAAACTGATTAAATTTGAAGGCTGCTATCACGGACACGCCGATATGTTCCTGGTAAAAGCAGGTTCCGGCGTGGCAACTCTCGGCCTTCCAGACTCTCCCGGCGTGCCGAAATCCGTTACCGCCAACACCCTCAACGCTCCGTACAATGATTTAGAAGCAGTCAAAGCTTTATTTGCCGAACATCCGGGCGAAATCGCAGGCGTGATGCTAGAACCTGTTGTAGGAAATGCCGGTTTTATTGTACCGGATGCAGGTTTTCTCGAAGGTTTGCGGGAAATTACCAAAGATAACGGTGCTTTGTTGGTGTTTGATGAAGTAATGACTGGTTTCCGCATCGCCTACGGCGGAGCTCAGGAAAAATTCGGTGTCACCCCAGATTTGACAACTTTGGGTAAGGTTATCGGCGGCGGCTTGCCCGTGGGAGCTTACGGCGGACGGCGCGATATTATGGGGATGGTGGCTCCCGCAGGCCCGATGTATCAAGCTGGTACGCTTTCGGGAAATCCTTTGGCGATGACTGCTGGGATTAAAACTTTGGAATTGCTGCAAAAACCCGGCACTTACGAACAGTTGGACAGGATTACGAAAAAACTGTCCGAGGGATTGCTGAAAATTGGTAAGGAAGCGGGACACGCTGTTTGCGGCGGACAAATTAGCGGGATGTTTGGCTTGTTTTTTGCGGCGGGCCCGGTTCACAATTACGATGATGCGAAAAAGTCTGATGTAGCAAAGTTCGGCCGCTTTCACCGGGGAATGTTGGAGCACGGAATTTATCTCGCTCCTTCGCAGTTTGAAGCTGGATTTACTTCTTTGGCCCATACTGACGAAGATGTCGATCGAACTTTAGCAGCCGCCCGCGAAGTGATGGCTAGTATTTAAGGCTTTGCAGTCAGGAATGCAAGTTCTTAAAACTCAGAGATAAAAAATTAAAGTCCTGACTGTTTTTTGCAGTCAGGACTTTAATTTTTAACAAATAGCCAATCCGCGTTAAAAACCTCTCGGGGCTGTAGCAAAAGGCGAGAAACCCGGTTTCTACAAAATTTTGTGTTTAGTAATGAGAAATCTATGAAGAAACCAGGTTTCTGAGAATTTTTTATTTTTTCGACAACCTATTTAATAACTAATGACTAATGACTGCTATTCGATCGCGGGGACAGCACTATGACTAATGACTAATGACTAATGACTGCTATTCGATCGCGGGGACAGCACTATGACTACTGTCAACTGTCAACTGTCAACTGTCAACTGTCAACTGTCAACTGTCAACTGTCAACTGTCAACTGTCAACTGACTAATTTACTCATTAAGAAATTCACCTTCACAGATAATCGAGTCTCTGTTCTCCAAATCTTCTTGATTCCAAATCGCATTTAATGCTGCCGAACTTAAAGAACTTGAGATCGTATTTAATGTGGTGTTGTAGTATTCTACAGCATTATTAAGTTCCATCTGTGGGGCTTCTTTGAAATAGGAATTAATATCAGGCGTGCAGCGCTGGGCTTGATAGTACAAATAAGCTTCAGCATTAATACACATTACGTGGTAAAAATCCCTATTTGCTGTTGCAATATCTCCCAATTTGTACAGCGCTAAACCCCGGTTGAGATAAGCTTTAACGTAGTTGGGTTCGAGTTCCACTGCTTTGTTAAAGTCTTCAATCGCCAGCTCCATTTGTTTTAATTTATAGCGAACGCATCCTCTGTTATAATAGGCATAAACATTGTTGTGGTCGATGCCGAGTGCTGTGTTATAATCGGCGATCGCCTGGGTGTTGTCTCCTAATTGGTGATAACAGAGTCCGCGATTTATGTAAGCTTTGATATATCTTGGATTCAACCGTAGCGTTTCGTTAAAGTTCTCCGTTGCTGCTTGTTTTTCTCCCAAAAGGTAGTAAGCGCGGCCTCGGTTGTAATAGGTTTTATAATTTTGCGAATTGATCGAGAGAGCTCGATCGTAGTCTTCTATTGCTTCTTCGTAATGTCCTAAATTAGCAAGTACGAGTCCCCTGTTGTTGTAGATAGCGTGGCTGTCAGGCTTATTTACTAAAGCACAGTTGAGATCGTCAATGGCTTTTTCGTTTTCTCCGAGATGGCGCCAAGCATTGCCTCGATTCAAGTATGCCTCGAACAAATTAGGATTGATATCTAGTGCTTGGCTGAGGTCTGCGATCGCCTTTTGGTAGTCTTTCATATAATAGTAAACCAAGCCGCGATTGTTGTAAGCTTTGGCATCGGCGGGATTGACTTGCAGTATCTGATCGAAGTCCTCAAGTGCCGCTTCGTAGTTGCCTTGCTTGGCGCTGTGCAACCCGCGCTTATAAAAATGGTTGAGGTTCGATTCTTTGATGTTCATAGGTCAACTTTCATTCCTTGCTGGATTCTGGATTGATTCCTTTGCACTCAGTGTTGAGTTCGACAGAGGTTAATCTGTTGAAAGAGCATCCACACAGCACCCCGATTAACTCTTAACTGATTCCAGGAAATCTACCCGAAACAGGATTTTAGGTTTATCTTAACAGCAGTTAAATCCTGTTAAAAGAGCCTGTAGCTCGGCTGCATTTACTTCGTGAGTTCGATTTTTTACCCGATCGACTTTTGAGCAAAAATCGAGTTTTCGTTGGCGTTATCTGTCTCTAGATGCCGAGGCGATCGGCTAATCACCAAATTCAGCTTACGAGGCTGCGAGCCTACAAATCACTACACGTACTCTGTTCTGGTAAGATTTATATCTCGATTCTCAAATTGGTCTCAGTATTTCCCGCACCTAGTCTCTACAAACTTTTGTTGGGTAATTACCAATTCCCGATTACCCATTACCAATTAGCGATTGATTTCCTCTTCCACATAAACTCTCAATTTCTCCAAATCGGGAAGTTCGACCAATTCTTTTTCCTTTTCCTGAACAGAGATAGGCACCCTCACAGGTGTGCGCTGTTCTATCCAGCAACTCGCCAGCGGCAAAGTTTGTTCCAAATCTTCCAAAGGCCTGGGAATTACCATCACGGCGTTCAACTCGCCAATGCGCTCAGCTTCGTACATCCCGGCTTCTACGGCGACTGCGACATCTGCGACTGCACCGCGAATAATTGCCGTGCACAAACCGGCGCCAATTTTCTCGTAGGCGGCTAAGTGTACGTCGGCGGATTTGAGCATAGCATCGCAAGCGCCGACCATTGCGGGAAATCCCCGCGTTTCGAGCAAACCGATCGCCTGATTGCTCAGTCGAGAATAACTACCGCTTTCCGACAGTTGAGTTAGGCGAAAGCCGATCGGCAAAACCACTTCCAAATTAGCCAAAGGCCTAGCAATCACCAGCTTAGAAACAAACTGTCCGAATTGTTCGGCTGTCTGAGCTCCTGCTTCCACAGCCAAACGCACGTCGGAAATGCGCCCGCGGACGATCGCCGTACAGTGACCGGAACCTATTTTCTCGTATCCTACTAAAATGACCCCTGCGGACTTCAGCATCATGTCAGCAGTCCCGACAATTGCCGGAAAACTCTTGGTAGATACCAAGCCCAAAGCGGTGTCTTTGAAATATTCCTGGCGCTGCGATCGCCCGGAGTCACTGCTGTTACGATCTATTTGTCCGTCCATCTTCGATTACCCTTAGAAACTTCCAAAAATAAAAATTTGTTGATAGTTTTAGTGTCTCAGATGAGAAGACAAACTGCACGAGCTGCAAGATACATATTTATGCTGCAAGACCTTAAAAATTGCTGAGCTACAAATAATATGAGATTACCTATTTATATTTTTTTGATTCTTCCTTAAGCATAACTGCCTTTTGTAGAAATTACCATGCCCCAAAATGGATACCAGCACCAGACACTCATGAGGGTCGAGATCGAAAATTTAGACAATATTTTAACGTCTCAGATTCATCTGTGGAATAAATCTCAAATCGAAAAATGGAAAATCTCAAATCCAATGACCTCTATCCGGTACCGCCCGAGAGAGTTTGACCGTTGTCCTGCGATCGATTAAAAGCTTGTCGGTGCGGAAACAGCGTCCCCAGCAACTGATTGATGTGAGCTTGACCGTACAGAATAGTTGGGACTTCTCCTGGTTGGGGAGGCGGATTGGCGGCGGTTTCTGGTGATGGATCTGGGGCTGTCTCTGGCGGTGTTTGAGGCTGTGTTTGGGCGGGTTCGGGCGGGTCGTCGATCGGGCGATCGACGGTTGGTTCAACTGGTGGCGTAGTGCCTGTGGGGGTTTCCGGTGCAGCGGTTTGGGCTTCTGCGGTTTCTGCGGTTTCTGCGGTTGGTTCTGCTGCGACTCGGCGGCTGGTATCTCCGATCAGAGAACCTGCGGGCAAAATTTGCATTTGGTCGATCGCAGGATTAATCAGCGTTGTTCCCGCGCCAATACAGGCATTTGCGCCAATCTTCCCCGCACCTACCACCAACACTCCTGCACCCAGCATTGCGCCCGCTGCGATTTCGAGAGTACCTTCGCGGGCGTGAAGGATAACTCCCATACCGATACAGGCACCGGCGGCGATCGAGATCCGGCTACCCGGATCTGCTTGGAGGATGACTCCTGGGGCGATCGCCACACCTTCATTCACAACTACATCGCCACTCAGGAAAATCTGAGAGTTGCTACTTAATTGCAGTGGCGATAAATACATTCAACTTCACCTTGAAATGAGCTATGATTTTAGATAAAACGACTTTAATTTATCGCTTTTTAGAATGATTTCTTTAACTCTATCAATCTAATAAACGATTATTTACTAATAATGAAAAGCTCGATTTGGACTTACAAATTACCCGAAATAATTGCTTGAAAGCCGGAAGCCTTTTAAGGAGAAATTAAAATCAGACGATTCATTACTCCAATCCCATTTCTTCTTTTGTCAACTGTCAACTGTCAACTGTCAACTGTCAACTGTCAACTGTCAACTGTCAACTGTCAACTGTCAACTGTCAACTGTCAACTGTCAACTGTCAACTGCACTTAACGGGAGAAAGCAGCTAATTACCTGACAAATTATGGTCGTTGGATAATTTCTTCGAGTACCCGGCGCTTGGCCTTGGAGTCGATACCGAGCAAGCGGACGTAATCGCCACTGTGTTCTGTCATACAGCTTTCGAGAGCCGAAATTACTTCGGATTCGCGGTTGGTGGCGATCGGCGCGCAACTGCTCCAAGAACCTGTGCGGAAACGGCGCGCGTCGGCGTGTTCCGTGCCAATTTTGTAGCCTTGGGAAAGCAGGTTGCGGATTTGGTCGATCGTCTTGCCGGTCAACTTTCCACTTCCAGCCGAACCAGTCGTCGTGGCTTTGAATGCTGATGTTGCACCCGGTTTAGCCGATTGAGCCACAGGGCCATCGGGACGCTGAATCAGTTCTTCAACTACGCGGCGCTTAGCTTTCGGGTCAATCCCGATCAAGCGCACGTATTCGCCCGGATATTGGTTCATCACAGATTCTAAAGCGGCGATCGCCTCAGATTCGTTTCTGACTTGCAGCGAAGCCCCGCTTTGCCAAGAACTGGTGCGGAAGCGGCGCGCGTCGGCGTGTTCTGTGCCAACCTTGAAGCCTTGAGCTAGCAAGCCGCGAACTTGAGCCACTGTTTCCGCGCTCAATTTGCTGGATGCGGAACCGCCATTTTGATAGGCAGTTTGTGCAACTTTACCGTTAGATTTGTGAGTTGTGGCGCCGTTACCGTTAGAGCCGTTTTCTCCCGGTCTTTGGACGATTTCTTCGAGTACGCGACGCTTGGCTTTGGTGTCAATCCCGATCAAGCGGACGTATTCTCCTTGGTGATCGGCCATACAAGCCGACAAAGCTGCGATTACTTCAGAGTCGCGAGTTGAGGAAATTGGGCCGCAAGTGCGCCAAGAACCGGTACGGAACCGACGGGCGTCGGCATATTCCGCTCCCACGCTGTATCCTTGGGCTAGCAAATTGCGGATGCTATCGGCTAGAGAGGAACTCAATTGGGTGCCGGCATAGGTAGAATAATTCATTTGAGTGATATTTGAGTTTTTAGCTTGCTCGTTGCGAATTGGTGCTAGACAAGCGATGTTGTCAGCGCAGCGATAACCCGTTCTCAGAGCGTCATTGATGCCGATGACGTGGGTCGCAAATTTAACATCTGAATCTTGAACGTCAGGCAGGCGATCGGCTTGCTGCTGATTAGTGATGATGGCTCCCGAAGGTATGTACTTACCGGGAGGAATCTCCACATCTTGAATTAATACGTGCATCATGACAATGCAGCCGTTGCCCACTCTGGCATTGAACACCGTAGAGCGAAAGCCGATAAAGCACTCGTCGCCCACGTATGCCGGGCCGTGAATTAAACTCATGTGGGTGAGGGAAGTATTTTTCCCCACCCACACAGAATAGGATTTGTCGTCGTCTCCTGTGACTCGGCCTTGTTCTAAACCGTGAATCACTACTCCGTCTTGAATGTTGCTTCCTCCTCCGATATAAAAAGGAGTGCCTTCATCGGCGCGGATAGATGTCCCGGGGGCAATCATCACATTAGAACCGATATGCACATCCCCAATAATGTTAGAAAAGGAATGTACGTAGGCGGTGTCATGAATTTTGGGCTCAGCCAAGTTTTTCGACCAAGGCGTCGGGGGAGCCGCAACGTTGCGGACTGCCATAAATTAAGTTCTCCTAAAACTGAAAATTTTTTTTAGTTGTTAGTTGTTAGTTGTTCACTGTCAACTGTCAACTGTCAACTGTCAACTGCCAACTGTCAACTGTCAACTGCCAACTGTCAACTGTCAACTGTCAACTGCCAACTGTCAACTGTCAACTGTCAACTGTCAACTGTCAACTAGCGGTACGGGTCGTCTTTTTTACTGTAAATGAGGCGATTTTCTACATTGACAGTATCTATAATGCCTACTACCAGAGCATCGATCGGACGGTTTTCGCTCCCTGGCGCGATCCGGGCCCCGCTGCCGCGGGTGACTAAAACCCATTCATCTATACCAGCGCCCACACAGTCAGCGGCTACTTCATAGCCGGGAACTGGCGAACCTTCTTCATCGATGAATTGCAGCAGTAGAAATTTCGATCCTCTCAGCGTCGGCTCTTTTTGGGTACTGACAACTGTGCCGAGAACTTTGGCCATTTGCATTTTAGGTAATAGGTAATAGGTAATTGGTAATTGTCATTTTTACACCGTCACTTGTCTTTTTTTTATGAGTTTTTTTTAGTCTAATTTCTGCATAAAATAGTAGTTTCTTCTACTAACTAATGACTAATGACTCATAACTCATAACTCATGACCCGTAAAACAAACGGATACAAGCTCTAGACGATTTTGACTGTCGATTCCAAAATCTTAGATTTAAACTTAAATCTCCCAGATTAATCTGTGGAGTCAATTTTAAAATCTAAAATCTAAAATCTAAAATCTAAAATCGACTGACTAATAACCAATATCCCATGACTACCTCAATTAAAAATTAAAAATATTAAATCAAAAACATCGCGATTTTTAATTTTTAATTTTTAATTTTTAATTACCAAACGCCCCTAACAGCCTCGGGCTTGTATTAAGATCTGTTGAGAGGACGAATGCCGCTCACGCCTTCGCGGAACTGTTCTACAGCTTCGGTGTAGCGAATGGGTAGCACGTATTCCAAGTTTTCGTGAGGGCGGGCGATAATGTGGGTGGACATCACTTGTCCGCCGTTAACGCGCTTCACTGACTCTACTCCGGCGGCTACGGAAGCTTGCACTTCCGAGACATCTCCTCTTACAATGACAGTAACGCGAGCGCTACCGATTTTTTCGTATCCTACCAAGGTGACGCGGGCTGCTTTGACCATCGCGTCAGCGGCTTCTACAACTGCGGGGAAGCCTAAGGTTTCGATCATGCCAACTGCAATTGCCATTGGTTTTACTCCTGATTGAATATTTTGGGAACTAAACTGTAAATTTTTGACGATCGCGCTGCTTTTCGTCAAACGTTTCGTCAAACGAATTTTTAGCGCGCTAAGAACTTAGTAGCCTCGGAACTGCTCTACTGCTTCTGTATAACGAATTGGTAGAACATATTCTAGGTTTTCGTGGGGGCGAGCGATGATGTGGGTAGAGACGACTTCTCCGCCGTTCACCCGCTTGACGGATTCCACTCCTGCTGCAACTGAGGCTTGGACTTCCGACACGTTGCCGCGCACAATTACGGTGACGCGAGCGCTGCCGATTTTTTCATAGCCCACGAGGGTAACGCGAGCAGCTTTAACCATAGCGTCGGCAGCTTCCACAACAGCGGGAAAACCTTTTGTCTCAATCATTCCCACGGCAATTGACATTTTTGAATCTCCAAGTTGAGGATTAGCGGAATTACCGTAACAAATCTTTGAGAAATCTAAAAATTTGGACGGGGAGGCCCACATTATTTAGGAATGCAGTGTAAAGCTTCCTATCCTTATAGAATAGGGGAAGCTGTCCACCTTGACAATATAAACTAACATCATAATGTTTAATAACAAAAATTAAATTTTTTTATGTTACTTCAAATATTTTAATATTTATTTAATAATCTTAATATATAGAGGAGTAGATGCGGGCGGCGAGCTGGCAGTCAAGTAAGTACAAATACCTGTAAACTAGAGTTCGGTGGGTGGGGGCTGGGGATGTCGGTGTCGGTCAACTTCGAGATTTCCCAGGGGGGATCGCGGGTAAACAGACAAAAAAGACAGTCTTGGCCGAGATGCGGGCTTTTTTTTTTGAGTGCCGACCCCCAGCAGCCTGTAATTTGGTATTCAGAGAATACTAAGTTTTGATGCTTTAATGTATAGTTAATTTTGGGTGCAAATTATTTTGCTAAAGCTATACGATCGGGTTTAGTCAAAGTTTTACGTCAAATTTTTACACTGTGGCGCGATCGCCCGGAACTGCCTTTGTATAAAGGTAGCCGGTAATTTGAAGTTTAAGGAATAAATTAAATGACAGAATTTCTCCTCCAAACCTGTTGGTGGATACCTTTATATGGCTTAATAGGCGCGATTCTAACTTTGCCGTGGTCTACGGGAACCGTTCGCACAACAGGGCCAAGACCTGCGGCTTACTTCAATTTACTGATGAGTGTGTTGGCTTTCATCCACGGGTCAGTGATTTTTACAGCAACTTGGGATCGAGCGCCCCAACATTTGCTCCTCCACTGGGTGCAAGCAGCAGATTTAGATTTGTCTTTTGCCATAGAAATCTCCACGACCAGCGTCGGAGCAATGGAGCTAGTGACAGTTTTGAGTTTGCTAGCACAAATTTACGCTCTCGGCTACATGGAAAAAGACTGGGCGCTAGCTCGATTTTTTGGGCTGCTAGGTTTTTTTGAAGCGGCAATTAGCGGGATTGCGATTAGCGATTCGCTGCTGCTAACCTACGGTTTGCTGGAAGTGCTGACACTCTCAACTTATTTGCTAGTCGGGTTTTGGTACGCTCAACCGCTGGTAGTGACGGCGGCTAGAGATGCGTTTTTAACCAAGCGTGTAGGAGATGTACCGCTGCTGATGGGAGTAGTGACGCTTTCAACTTTAGCCGGAAGTTTGAATTTTTCTGATTTAGAAGAATGGGCGGAAACTGCAACTTTATCTCCTTTAGTTGCGACTCTTTTAGGCTTGGCTTTAATTGCCGCACCTACAGCCAAGTGCGCTCAATTTCCGTTTCACCTGTGGCTCGACGAGGCGATGGAAGGGCCGAACCCGGCTTCGATTATGCGGAATACGGTGGTTGTGGGTGGTGGGGCTTATGTTTTGATTAAACTTCAGCCTGTTTTAGCGCTGTCGCCGATAACTGGTTTGGTGCTGGTGGTTTTGGGTGCGGTGACGGCTGTTGGGGCTTCCTTAGTGGCGATCGCCCAAATCGATATCAAAAGAACACTATCGCATTCTACCAGCGCTTCTATGGGTTTAGTGTTTATCGCGGTCGGGCAGAATCACGTTGACATTGCATTGCTGTTGCTGTTCGCGCACTCGATCGCCAAAGCACTATTATTCATGAGCATAGGGTCAGTGATTGTCACAACCAACACTCAAGATTTAACAGAAATGGGTGGGTTGTGGTCAAAGATGCCCGCCACGACAATGGCTTATTTAGTTGGCGCTGCGGGGATGGTAGCCCTATTGCCGATGGGCAACTTTTGGGTAATGCGACGGTGGCTGAACGGTTTTTGGACAGTGCCATTGTGGTTGGTAGTTGTGCTGCTGTTAGTTAACGGTTTAACTGCGCTCAATTTAACTCGCGTATTCGCCTTAGTATTTGTCGGAAAACCGCAACCCAAAACTCGCAGAGCTCCCGAAGTCGGTTGGCCGATGGCTTTGCCGATGGTAATTTTGACGGTGATTGGGCTGTTAGTGCCTTGGATGTTGCAGCAGTGGCAACTTTTAATTAGTTGGACTGGGCCTTGGGCGGAAACTGGGGATTTTGATAGTTTAAATTTGCTGTTGAAGACTCTGGATACTCCACTGTTGGTGTTATCTGGCTTGATTGGGGTTGGGGCTGGCGTGGCGATTTATTGGTACAACGTTTTACCTCGACCGGTACGACTGCCGATTCCAGCGGTGCAGGATTTGTTTGCTTACGACTTTTATATCGATCGAGTTTACCGCTTGACTGTGGTTTGGGCCGTAGCTTCTATTGCGAAAGTCAGCGCTTGGACTGACAAGTATGTAGTAGATGGGGCGGTGAATTTGTTCGGTTTTGCCACAATTTTCAGCGGTGAAGGTTTGAAATACAGCGGCACCGGTCAATCGCAGTTTTATGTGTTGACTATTGCGGGGGGAGTTGCGGCGTTACTGGCGCTGATTATTTGGCAATTCTAAACCGCAGATTTTGGTGGATGAACGGGGATAAACGCAGATAAATTGTTTTTGGTTTGTCTGCTTTGTCCCTAGTTTTATTCAAAGTCGATCGGCCACAATTCTATAACCGGAACTTCCCAACCGGGTAAAAGTTCGGGCAGTGAAATTATGTCGTAGTGCTGTCGCCCCCGAGCGAGTATTGTACACCTTGCTCGGGGGGGACAGCACTCCCAGAAAAGATATTTTTTGCAAAAATGAGATGCTCCCATTTAACTTGCAAATCTTCTCGATCTGTAAGACTAGAAGTCATAGGAGGATTTTCGAGAAATTTGCATCTATTGTAATAAGAAAATTAACCGATCGCTATTTTATGCAGTGGCTTTGGGTTAATCTTAAATATAGTTCTAAATATTGTGTAATAAAGGAAAGTTTTAATTGATGCTCAGTGCTTTAATCTGGATACCAATGTTGGCGGCCGCCCTGATTGGGTTTTGGCCCGGTGCGATCGCCTCTAAAATAGTTCGGAATGCCGCGATCGCCATTGCGGGTGTAACTTTTATTCTATCGGTGTTTGTGGCAGCTCAGTTTGATGCCAACAGCAGTCAATTACAGTTTTCGGAATTTATTCCTTGGATCGATGATTTGGGATTTAATTACAATCTCGGCGTTGATGGTTTGTCTCTGCCCTTAGTAATTTTAAATACCCTACTGACAGGTGTAGCGATTTACGCTACGGATGAGGCGATCCGCAGACCTCGACTTTATTATTCTTTGATGCTGTTAATTAGTGGCGGCGTCACCGGAGCTTTTTTATCTCAAAACTTGTTGCTATTTTTCCTGTTTTTCGAGGTAGAACTAATTCCGCTTTACCTGTTAATTGCAATTTGGGGAGGCGAGCGCCGAGGCTATGCCGCTACTAAGTTTTTAATCTATACGGCATTTTCGGGAATAGTATTGCTGGCTGCTTTCTTGGGTGTAGCTTGGCTCAGCGGTGCTTCTAGTTTTGATATGGTTGGTGCAGCCGGTGCATCGCATTTGGAAGGAGGCTCGCCGTTGCCTTTGGTCAGACAAATTGTGTTGCTGGCAGGGATATTGCTCGCTTTTGGGATTAAGATTCCATTAGTGCCTTTTCATACTTGGCTGCCAGATGCTCACGTAGAAGCTTCGACTCCGGTTTCGGTGCTGCTGGCGGGGGTGCTGTTGAAGCTGGGAACCTACGGGATGCTGCGCTTTGGTTTGGGTTTGTTCCCGGATGCGTGGGCGGTGGCTGCGCCTTGGTTGGCGAGTTGGGCGGTGGTGAGTGTGCTTTACGGGGCTAGTTGCGCGATCGCCCAAAAAGACATGAAAAAAATTGTAGCTTACAGTTCGATCGCGCACATGGGCTACATTTTGTTAGCTAGCGCCGCAGCTACTGAGATTAGTATGATAGGAACTGTGTTGCAAATGGTTAGCCACGGTTTAATCTCCGGGTTGCTATTTTTGAGTGTCGGGATTGTTTACAAAAAATCCGGCAGTCGCAACATAGATGTGCTCAAAGGTTTGTTCAATCCCGATCGCGGTTTGCCGGTAATTGGCAGTTTAATGATTGTCGGTGTAATGGCGAGTGCCGGCATTCCCGGGTTGTCGGGATTTATTGCTGAATTTTTGATATTTAGGGGCAGTTTACCAGTGTTTCCGATCCAAACTTTGCTCTGCATGATCGGGACTGGTTTGACTTCAGTTTACTTTTTAATTATGGTCAACCGCGCCTTTTTCGGGCGCCTTTCCGATTTGGTGGTGAATTTGCCGCAAGTCCGCTGGGGCGATCGCATTCCTTCGCTAGTTTTAGCCGTAATCATCACCATCATGGGATTGCAGCCGGGAGTTTTAGTGGCTTTGAGTGAGAAAACTGCGATCGGCTTAGTATCGACTGTACCCGCACAAGTTAAACAAGTTGCTCAAAACTTGGAGTGAAATCTTTCATAGGTATGTAGTTGCGCTTGAGCGCCGGCCGGCGAAGAGAGCAACTACAAACCTAAAACATAGTTATTCAATGTAGTTGTGCGTTGACTCGCTCTCATGAACCCTCAAGCGCAACTACGAACCAAAGCTAAAACATAGTTATTCAATTAAGGTTGAGGAAATCAAATGACAAGTACCGTATTAAAACCATCTTCCCATCCCCTATCCGCCTACATTGACATCTTGGAATCAGGCAAAGCTTTACTTCCAGAATCTACCGAAAATGTAGTAGAAGTGGTTGGAGTTCTCAAAAGTTACGCCATAGTTCTTGATGCGTATTCTCGCAATCTTAACTACATCGCAGAAGAACAATTTTTAGTGCTTTTCCCGTTTTTTAAATATTTCAACGGAGAAGTGACAGCGCCGAAATTACTGCGCTATTTGTGGCACGATCGCATAAATTTTGAGTATGCCGAATATTGCATGAGAACCATGATGTGGCACGGCGGCGGCGGTTTGGACAGTTATTTGGATACTCCAGAATTTAGCAATTTGGCCGAAAAGGCGATCGCAGCTAAGTTAAAAGGCAACTTTTTGATGCAGGGACTCCACAAAGCATTCCCAGAGTTTTTACCCGAACAAGTGCGGATGTTGGCTTATTACACGGGTTTGGGGCAGTTTTGGCGGGTAATGAGCGATTTATTTATCGATTTGTCCGATCGCTACGAAGCCGGTACAATTAAGTCGATCGCAGAGATAGTAGATTTCGTCTTAGCCGGTTTAGTAAGCGCCGCAGCCCTACCAATCACCTACAGCGTCAAGATTCGCGGCGAAGTCTACGATATCCTGCCCGCATCGGCCAACTTGACATTTTTAGCAGATGTAGCAGTACCTTATGTAGAAGCAGTTTTCTTTAGAGGAACAGCTTTTTTTGGCACAGTTTCCTACAACGCCCAAGCACATCAAATCCCAGAAGAACAAAAAGAATTTAGCTACGGGGCTTTGTTTGCAGATCCTTTACCCATCGGAGGTGCAGGAATTCCACCAACTCAATTGATGCAAGATATGCGGCATTATCTGCCCGATTATTTGCACGAAATTTATCGAACTAGCTGTCGCGGTGAAGACGATTTGCGCGTACAAATTTGCCAAAGTTTTCAGAAGTCGATGTTTTGCGTGACAACAGCGACTATTTTCGGTTTAGCACCTCATCCGATGAACACCTCCGATCCTGAGGAAAAAAAGGCTAATCGGGCTTATTTAGAAGGTTGGATGGATCGATTTGGCACTTCTCGCTTGGATTGGGCAAATCAGCCAACTATCAGGGCTTGTCAGTTGTTCCCGGAAAGATGAAAGAGGCTGGATGTCTGTTGCTACGATCGGGAGCGGAAGCAATCTCGATCGGAATCCAGCACGTCACATCTATGAAAGGCTGGGCTCCGGGCTGCTACCTCTTCTTGAAGCTCTAGATTAACCTTGACAAAGGTTGTAGCATTGGTTAGTATGATAGTACAGTCATACTCGTCAGTCGCATGAAATTAATAATTTATGAGCAAAAAAGTCAGTATTACTTTGGATGACACAATTCTAGATTTTGTCGATCGGCTAGCAAGTAATCGTAGTAGTTTCATAAATGAAATTCTCTGGAAGGAAAAAAGGAGGATTATGATGCAAGAGCTGGAAAATGCTTATAAAGAGCAGGCTAGCGATCCTGATTTTCAAGAAGAGATTTCCGTTTGGGATGTTGCGGTAGGCGATGGTTTAAATGCCTAACGGGATATTAACTTACAAACGAGGAGAAATATGGTGGGTCGATCTAGAACCCACGACCGGTCATGAAACCGGTAAGCAGCGTCCTTGTCTAATTTTGCAGAATGATGTTGGCAATCAAAATGGGACAACTACAATAGTTGCCCCTTTATTGCCTTGGAAAAAAACTTATCCATTCGTTGTGAATGTTGTTCCAACTTCGCAAAATGGACTAAACGGAGAACGGCACATAAACTTAAGTCAAATGAGAGCTGTAGATGCTCAAAGAATTAAAAACAAACAGGGAGTTTTAGAAGATTTTTATTGGGAAGAAATTGAGAAGGCTGTCTGTATTGAGCTGGGTTTTAATTTGGTATTTAAAGAAACATGATTGAGGTTTCGTTTTCTCGCTTCGCTCGTTTATCTATAACGTTTGTCAAGCGCTGTGAGGTACGCTGGCTCCTCCGATGCTTTCGATCTGAGAGTACCTCATGTTACTGAGAAAGGCTATAGTTTCCCAAACTCTTTTGAACCAGCAAACGAAAATGCGGTCAGCATGATAATTTCGATCGCCGATCGCCAATCTAAAAGCTCAAATACCAAATCCCATGACGCACCTTAATGCTATCTAGATTCGGACAAGAAGACTCAGGCCGTGAGAATCAGTTCCACAAGTTCCCAGCAAACCATAGGTTTCAGCTAAATCTTTGACTAAAGCAGTTTGTTTGGGACTCGGTTTCCAAGGATTAGGATTACCGTAAGCATAGTAAATTTCTACGCCGTCAATGCCAAGACGGGCTGCTTCTGGGATTAGTTGATCTGCGATCGATCGATACCGGCAAGGATGTGCTAGAACTGCTAAACCTCCTGCTTCCTGAATCGCTTCAATTACCCTGGCTGCGGAATAAGAAGCGTGGCCTTCAGTGCCTTTACCTCGCAAGTAAGGTGTGAGACTGGGATGTTCAGGATCGAAGGCGTAAGCGAGAATGTGTACGTCGTTTTTGAGCAATTCAGCGTTAATTTCAGCGCCAGTCCAAAGAGTCGGCGCTGCGGTAGTCCTGTCGGGATGCTTTAATTTCCAGTTATCCAGCCAAATTTGAGCTTGAACGTAGCCTTTGGTGCTGTGGTGATCGGTGATAGCGAAGCCTTTGAGGCCGCCTGCGATCGCAAGTTCCATCAATTTCTCGGGCTTCAATCGCCCGTCGGAGTAGACTGTGTGCATATGGAAGTTATAGGAACCCGGACAGCTATCGGCATCAATCGTCTGCAAGACTTGTTTGAGTGCCGAGATATTCTGGGATTCTGGTTTGAGGCTAGAACTTGTTGAGGGAGCGAGATTGACCGTCATAAGCATTATTATAAAAAAAACTAGCTTTGTTAACTATATCTAATTTTTTCTTTAAATGTTGGGGGCTGATACCCACAGGTACTTTCAACAGTTGACAGTTGACAGTTGACAGTTGACAGTTTGAGAGAAACCTCTACCCTTAAGTCTGAGGATTGAAGTAATGAATAGTCTGAGTTTAATTTCTCCCGGGCGGGCGGGCTTTCAACCAATTCTTTCTGGCAAAGCGTTAGTCGCACTTTAAACCTGCGGCGGCGGCTGTCGGAAATTCGATCGGCACAAACGTAACACCAAATTGTTCTCTAGCACACGGAACAACGTGCGCTAAAGCTTTAGGAGGGTTTTTCCGATTTCCAGTTGTCAAGTCAAACTCAATTATACCCGTGGCACCGTCAGCTTTAAAGTCTGGAGATGCTAAGGTTTTTTGCATTCCTTCACGGCTGGGTTCTGGCTGTAATTCTAGGGATTTAATCAGCGTTTTAGCGGCATCGTAGGTTAAAGCCGATCGAGTATTGACTGGGCCTCCCCACAATTTTTCAGCATTAACTGGAAACTTTTTATCAAAACTGATTAACGGATGCCAAAACACGGATACGGCGAGTTTTTCAACAGACTTTACCTGTTTTACTGCTTCTAAAGTTCTCGGATCGTATAGAGTCCAAGGGCCGACCATCCAATTGCGATTGTTGTTGATTTTAATCATTTCGATCGCATTTTCTCCAGCCTTAGTAACTTGACCGTCTGGAAAGACAGCTAGGGCTGTTATTCCGGCTTTCTCAACTTCTTTGATTGCTGCTTCGGCGTTAAAATCATTTTTAGATAAGTCGTAATTACTGGTTCTAAAAGTAGAACCTCCTTGGGCTTCAAATTGCTTTTTGAATTCTTCCCACAAAGAAGCGCTAAACGGACTGTTGGGATTGTAAAAAACTGCTACTTTTTTTGCACCGACTTTAATCAGTTGATTTACTAAGCCTTCAGCTTCTTTGCTAGTTGTTGGGGCTGTCCGAAAGAAAAATTTCCGAGGTTTGCGCGTTAGTTCTTCTGTTGTGCTTCCCGGAGAAATGGCGATTAGTTTATTTTGATTGTAAATATCTACTGTTTCCACGGTCATGTCGCTGGTGTAGTGTCCGATGACGGCTAAAATATCGGGCTGAGTGACTAGGTAATTTGCCCTTTGCTTTGCGTAGGATTTGATATTGCCGTCATCCGCGATGATGATTCTGAGACCTTTTTTCCTAATAGCTTTTGGTTCGAGAAAGCCTTGACCGGGAAAATCTTTATTGCTGTTATTTGCAACGAGGAGACCTAAATTAACTTCAGTTTGAGCTTGAGCAAGACCTCGCAGCAGTTCTTCGGCTAAATCTGCGTTGACAATGCTACCGTCCTGATTTCTGCGGATGGGAACAACAATTGCGATGGTATAATACTCTGCATTGATTGCTTTGAGCAGGGCATTGTTCATGTAAATTAAAGTTTCTGGGTCTCTGCGGTCTTCTCGCCAGGACTGTTTGAGCAATTTTAAAGCTTCAGAATAATTGGCTTCGGCAAACTCATTGATTCCCCTTTGTTTTGACCAAAGGGCGGAGGTTTGCACTAGAAGTTTTTCGCCAGAACTTACACCATCTGGGGAGGGTGTAGGTAGCGTTTGTGGCTGGGAAATTCTGGGGATTAGCGGGTAAATTTTGGGGATTGAAATTACGATCGCCCCTGCCGCAATTACCGCAACACCTAACAGCAGCCACCGAAAGCGATCTCGCAACACCCGCTCAGGTTTTGGTGACTGAGGCCCTGGGTTAGCTGGCAGGGGCGAGATCGCTTTATGAGGTTTTGTTTCGGGTGGTGGAGGCGATCGCATCGCGTCCAACTCTTCCAAAACCTCAGTCACAGATTGGTAGCGGTCTTTAAAGTGGTAGCGAACCATTTTATTAAGAATATTTTTTAGACGATCGCTAACTTGTAAAGTCTGTCGATTGTGCATCAAGTAATCCCAGATAATTTCACAAGTCTTGGGATCTTCCGGGAGATCTCTAGGATGCTGCCCAGTTAGAGCTTGAATGACGATCGCTCCTAGGGCGTAAATATCGTTATAAGGTTGAGCTTTACGCCCGTTGGATTGTTCGGCCGGCATATAACCGCTGGTGCCGATCGCCTGCGATGTGAATATTTTACCTGTAGAGTCAGCCGTCAAAGTGCTGATTTCTTTGACAGCCCCAAAATCAATTAAAACAAGTTTTTTATCTGCTTCGCGCCGAATTAAGTTAGAAGGTGTAATATCGCGGTGAATAATATTTTCTTTATGGACAAACTGTAAAATTTCCAGAATTTCTCGCAACAAGGCGATCGCCTCCTCCTCCATCCACTGTTTACCTGGAGTGAGTTCTTCCTTGAGCTGATTTCCTTTAATGTATTCTTGAACTAAGTAAAAATGGTCATTTTCTTCAAAAAAAGCGAATAATTCGGGAATGCACGGGTGATTGCCGAGACGGTACAAAGCGCTAGCTTCTTTTTCAAATCGCATCCTTGCCTTCTGCAAGACGCGCGGATCGTTCGATGAAGGAAAAGGAATTTCCTTAACAACGCACTCGGGATTTCCGGGTTTGGCTAGATCGTTAGCCCTGTAGGTGATCGCAAACCCTCCCCGTCCCAATTCCTTGATAATTTTGTAGTTTTCGTGGAGGATATGCCCTGACTTGAGACACATATATTTTCCAACACCTGTTGACTGGCTGAGGTCTTTGATGTTGATTATAAGCTTTTTTGTTACCAGATACAGCTTGGCAGTATATCAAATTTATGTGGGTGTATGTCAAAAAAAATATAACTGTCAGCAATTCCTCATTCATTAAGCAATTTTTTTAATTATTTATTTGTAGGTATTTATCTGTAGGGTAGGTGAGTTTGAGAAATATTTCAATTCCTAGTCTGAGATTAGATACTGATGCACTGCCACGATATTAGTCAGGTGCGTCAGTTTGTGATACTATTTTGACAAAAAAATGCTACACAATAAATATTATGTTTGTTTACACTGACCCTGTCGATCGGGTGCGTCGCTGTTAATACCAATTTAAAAAAAGAATGCAACAGTATTCTTCCCCCGCAATACAGCGGGGGGGCTAGGGGGGGTCGAAGAGTGTTGCACGATTTTAAAAAAATGGTATAAATTGTCGATATTTTTTAGGGATTGTTGATGGCGACACACCCTACGACTACTGACCTCACCTCTGGTAAAATCATCTTTATAAGTTCGTAGTGAGGACTTCAGTCCTCGGATTTTTATGAGGACTGAAGTCCTCACTACGAACCATTTTTACCTTTTTTTATTACATAAAATATGATAATGATTCCTATAAAAAACAAATTCCCAGGCATAAGCTGGGAAGAAAAAATATTACAAATAATGTTGTTTTAATAAATTGAATTTCCCGGGAAGCGGCGATAATTTGGGTGATAATTGAGCAGCGCTGGTAGATTTGAGAGCGGACTGCGGGGCGGGCATTCCGGTTCCGGTGCCGCACCCGATCGCATTTTCCAATCTCAATAAAACACTTGCGTTCATGTTGGATCACCCGTTAAGCTTGAGTGCTGTTGCGAGTCTGGCTTGCCAGATCCAACAGTTGTGCCCAGCGTTTTTGGACTTGTTTGGGGGTGCAGTTGAGTGCAGTGGCGATCGCCTTATCGCATTCTTGATTCCGCTTCATTGCTAACAGTTCTTGTTGTTCGGGCGACAGTTGAGCGCGAAATGTTTCCCATTTGTCCGAAGTCATGCCCAGTTTTTGATCTACATCAGCACCCAGCCATTCGTGAACGAGTTTCCAGTTTTGAGTGCGGGCAAATTTTTCGACGTGGTACTTAAACCGTTGTTGCAGGTAGTCGCGCTGGCGGGAGGACAAACCGAGAACGCGATCGATTTCCGAAGCCGAAAGGTCTTGCAATTTTAAAGTTAAGTAGCTAACACATTCTGGCTGATTTTGCGATTCCAGATAAGCAATCAATTCAGCGACTACTCGATCGCGCAACACAGCATCAGCCGGATCGACAGTTTCCGAAACCATTTGTTCGCGGACTTGTTGCAGCGCCGGAGAGCGGCTGTACATTTCTGCATCTTCTCCCTTGCCGGATTCTACAGCCATTTCAATGTCGATCGCAGTTTCAGGAGGTTGGCCCTTAGCAAATCCTTGAGCGCGCAGCACGATCAGGCGTTGGCGGTTGCGGCCGGGTAAACCGATTTGGCGCTTGGCGTATTGTTCGGTGAAAGCCATGTACTCAGCCAATTCAATCTGGGTGCGGGGAGTGTAGTTGAGATCCAGTTGGTGTTCGCGGCGGAAAGCGCGCAAAGCTTCGATGTAAAAGCCTTGCAAAAAGTCTTCAATCATGTTGTAGCGAGCTTGGAAGTTCAAGTTCGATCGGAAGGAAGCAACATGACGGTAAATCATCGATGCGAGGTGAGAGTGCAGTTGGACGCGGCCTTGTTTGGAACCGAGGCGGTAGAATTCGAGAGTTTTTTGCAACCGGTGTTCGGCCAAGGTGATTTGCCAAGCTTCAACTTCGCCGGAAATTTGGATGCGATCGCTTTTTTGGCAAATCCGTTCGACTTCCTTAGCAATTCGCATCGCCACTGCTTGAGCGCTGCGGCTGGCAGTTTTCATTTCTGCTTCCAACTCTTTGAGGGCGAATTCAGCCAAAGCCAAGACATCGATGCTGGAAACTGTATTGATTTCGGCGGTTTGTTCGGTGGAGGCGGCTGGAATGAAGTTGAGGTTAGAAACAGTGTTGCAGTTGACGGGGTTGGTGGCAGTTGTGACAGTCATGGCGTTTATCGGGTGGTAGCGCAGTGCGAGGACATTTTTCAGGGAGCGAGGCGGCAGTTGCTGGCGGTTTCGCTTGGCACGGCTGATTCAACTCTCTATGTATTGAATATAGGGAAATACAGATAGGCACAGTGATGCCAGTGTTCCACTCTCTCATGCAACATTTTTTGGCTGCCGAATCTGATTTTAAGCGCTGGCTGTTGACGATAGATTTTATTGCCTTCAAAGCCTGACTGTACAAGCCTTCTGAGCTGTTATGCGGGTGTGGCGATCGCGACAAAGATGGACGGTGTTCCGGGGCCGCTGAGTGGACAATTTAGCAACTGGCCTTTTGAGGGGGTTTTCGGCGTCGGAGATTGCGGAATTGAGACTCGGCAGAATGTAGCGAACTGCACTATCTTCAGAACCTACGCCACAGCAGTTGGGAAACCCGGTCAATTTAGAAATTTTCTTTTAAAAGGGGCAACGGCTTTTTTTGAACGAACCGCGAAGATACTAAAGAAGAGAACAAGAAGTATTAGTGTCAGTCTTGGACGCAACTGGCACATTAAAAAAAGGTACGTTGTTGCGCTTGAGCGCTCAAGCGCAACAACGTACCTACTCTAATACCAAAGTGACTGGGCCGTCATTCTCGATCGACACTTGCATCATGGCTCCAAACAGCCCTGTTTCAACTTTTAAGCCACTCTGGCGCAACTTTTCGACAAATTTTTCATAAAGTTTTTCGGCGGCTTCTGGGGCGGCAGAGCGATCGAAGGAAGGGCGCCGACCTTTGCGACAGTCGCCGTAGAGGGTAAACTGACTGACAACCAGGAACTCGCCGCCGATGTCTTGTACGGATTTGTCCCAGCGCCCGCCGTCGCTGGCCGAGTCGGGAAACAAACGCAATTCTAGGCATTTCCGAGCCATCCAGTCGAGTTCTGCTTCGGTGTCGGTGTCCGCAATACCTACAAGCAAGTTGAGTCCGCAGCCAATTTTGCCGATAATTTTACCGTTAACTTGGACTTGAGATGATTTGACTCGCTGGATGATGACTCGCATGGGAAATCTCAAACAGTCCTGGACATATATAGGGATAAATTCTTAGGTACGTAGTTGCGCTTCAGCGCTCTTTCCGATATCCCAAAAAGAGCGCTTAAGCGCAACTACGTACCTGGATTTTAAGAGCGCTTAAGCGCAACTACGTACCTGGATTTTAAGAGCGCTTAAGCGCAACTACGTACCTGGCGCAACTACGTACCTGGATTTTAAGAGCGCTTAAGCGCAACTACATACCTGGATTTTAAGAGCGCTTAAGCGCAACTACGTACCTGGATTTAATGTGACAGTTGCGTCCAGGTTAGTTTTTTCCGAATCCTTTCCCGCGATTGGGTGCAGGCATACAGAGACAGTTTTCGATTTGCGATCGCAAAGTCTCGGTATCCAAACCCTGACCGATCAGAACAAGTTGGTTTTTCGGCTCACCTTTCCACTGGTCGTCATCCATTGAAAATCGCTTGCCGCTCAAGTGGAAAATATGCCGTTTCGGACTTTCTTCAAACCACATAATCCCTTTCGCGCGAAACACGTTTGTTGGCATTTGGTGGTCTAAGAAATATTGAAATTTCCTCAGAGAAAACGGCTTGTCGCTTTGGAAAGAAATTGAGGTAAATCCGTCATTGTCTAAATGGCCGGAGTGGTCGTGATGGGCATGATCGTGATGATCGTGATGATCGTGATGATCGTGATCGTGATGACCGTGATCGTGATGGTCGTGATCGTGATGGTCGTGATGATCGTGATCGTGATGGTCGTGATCGTGATGATCGTGATCGTGATGATCGTGACTGCTAGAAGTTTCCTCAGATTGGAAATATTTGTCAGATTCAAACAATCCGACGCTGAGGACTAAAGGTAAGGGAACTTGCGATTTTACCGTTCGCAAAATTCGAGCACCTTGTTTGACATCGCGAATCTTAACTTCCAACAAATCTAAATCTGCTTCTTCAACCAAATCTGTTTTGTTGAGAATAATAATATCGCCGTAAGCTATTTGACTGTAGGCTGCTTCTGAGTTGAACAAATCTAAGCTGTAGTTGGCTGCGTCTACTACTGTAACTATTGAATCTAGACGGGTCATGTCGCGCAGTTCTGTGCCTAAAAAAGTCAGAGCTACTGGCAGCGGGTCGGCGAGTCCGGTGGTCTCGACTACTAGATAGTCGAGCTTTTCTTGACGTTCTAAAACTTTGTAAACTGCATTAACCAAATCTTCGTTAATTGTGCAGCAGATGCAGCCGTTGTTCAGCTCAACCATGTTGTCGTCTGTAGTGACAATCAGTTCGTTGTCGATGCCGATTTCACCAAATTCATTGACTAAAACTGCTGTTTTCAAACCTTGCTGGTTGGTCAGGATGTGGTTGAGCAGGGTTGTTTTGCCGCTGCCGAGAAATCCTGTAATGATTGTAACGGGCAATCCGTGTTTGGGAGCGTCCATCGCCGTTTCTGTCTCGGACTGAGTTGTAGATTGCATAACTTGACTGTCAAATAATGTCGATCGCACTTTCCTTGTGGTTCTTATTGTATCTTATTTAAGCTCAGCCCCCATCAACCCGGTTTCTGGGAGAAATTTTGGGTTTCGCGGCATGGCATCTACGCATCAACCGCAAATAAGCTTCAGAGTACGAATGCTATTGGCTTACAGCCTGTTTTTCCGGTAAATCCAGCGGCGACAAATTTGGGGCAGACAATCGCTTCGTGCGATCGACCAATTCCCCCTGCTCTATGATGGTTTTTGCGATCGCGCTGCTTCATTCAGTTGACCGCTTGACAGCTTGTCGTGAGCGAAGTCGAAGGGTTGACCGCTTGACAGTTGATAGCGACATCTACCTGGAAGTCCGAGGATTGGAGTAATGAATAGTCTGATTTTAATTTCTCCTTAAAAGACTTGGGGCTTTCAACCAATTCTTTATGGTAAGATATTTATTTTTAACTATCAATTAAAATCGGGCGGTGGCTAACAACAGCCACCGCCCTCAAGATAGTATTATTGCACTATCTAAATCTGTGCTTACGCAGGAAGCAAGACTGTATCGATGATGTGGATGACGCCATTATCAGCAGCAACATCGGCTGTGGTAACGGTAGAATCATTGATTTTGACGCCATTGGAAGCATCAATTTTCACTTCTGAACCTTCAACTGTTTTGGCAGATTTCAGCTTGACTACATCAGCAGCCATAACTTTGCCAGCAACGACATGATAAGTCAAGATTTTTGTGAGCTTAGGAATGTCCTTAAGCAGTGCTTCTACAGTACCTGCGGGAAGCTTAGCAAAAGCTTCGTCTGTGGGTGCGAAAACTGTGAAGGGCCCGGTGCCTTTGAGAGTATCGACTAAACCAGCAGCTTTGACGGCAGCAACCAGAGTTGTAAAAGAGCCTGCCGAAACGGCGGTATCAACGATGTCAGCCAAGTGAGTCACCTAGGTTTTGTCTTCCATAAATCAATATAACGCTTAAAAGTTAATTTAGCTACCTAAATTTTTCTTTTATTTATTCAGTTATTCTGATATAAATAGCAAAATATTCTTCTAGAAATAACTTATAAAATACCTGTCTAAAGGTAGATAAAAATATCGAAATTTTATTGTATTTTAATGCAAAACAACCTGTTCCTAAATACATTGGTAAGCCGATCGCGAATCGTGCGATCGCCCCTCCGGTGTTAAATGTGAATTCAGGGCGATCGACATAAATAACTGAGCTGGCAAAACCTTCAAGATCGATCTTTGCCAAAAGCGCACACAAAGTTTCTGCCTGCTGAGGTCATTGGTATCCTAAAAACTGCGTTACACTTATACAGGTATCTTTACAAAACAACATACAAACATGACAGTTGCCTATCCCCGCAAGCTTCGCAACGGCATGGGAGCGCGCGAGATTTTAAGTCAAGTGGTGCGCGATCGCGAAATCCACTTGATTACCCTCAACCGCTACCGCTACAGCGAACAGCGCAGTTGCAAAGACCTCACCGACTTGATCGAGCAGCTAGACGGCGAACCGGCCGAACTCGTGCGGGATCTTTCCCGGCATATCTCGGACGAAGCGCGACACGCCATGTGGCTTACAGACTTGCTCGCAGACATCGGCGAGAAGGTGGGAACGCCGCCAGGAGTCTCCTACATTGACGAATTTGAAAGGTTGCTCGACAGCGACCAAAAAGACCCTACCAAAGACCGCGAAGATTTTGTAATTTCTTCCCTAGCGGCGATTAACGTCACCGAGAAGCGGGGATGCGAGTATTTCTCAGCGCACATCCACGCCCTCAAAAATGCTCCTCAAACCGACGAAAACGTCAAAATCCGCGAAACCATCGAAAAGATTTTTCCCGAAGAAGCTGGTCACGTCCGCTGGGGCAACCGCTGGCTGGGTAAAATTGCTGCGAAGAGCCCGGCACACCGCGAGAAGGTGGAACAGGCGAAACGCAAGTATGCAGCGATCGAACAAGCAGCATTTGCATCGGGAATGGATATCATGCTGGGAGCAGAACTGCGTCGCGTCACCCGTCTCGTGGACATTGCCAACACGATGCCGATGTGGGAACGCCCACAATACCTGATGGAACGCTTGCCAGCCACTCTGCTCGCCCCCGATTTGCAAATGACCAGAGTCGATGTAGCTCAGCGGGCCTGGAACCGAGATCCGCAAGCATTTGTGGAGAAATTTGTGCCGATGTTCCTCAATGGATTAAAACCGATTGAGAAGAAGCCCGCGGCTGCTAAGCCCAAGGCTTAGATACAGGTGAGGGAGAGCTCAGGATATGGGTTCCCAGGCACAGCCTGGGAACCACTCATTATTTAAGTCATACCGAATTCTTTAATGTAAAATCCAAAACCTAAAATCCAAAATCCTATAAGTCCTATTTTGCTAAGTCCTGAAGAGGAAGTAAACTGTATTGGTAAAGATTATTGGAACACTTTTCCGTTTAAATATTAATCATGACTAACAGCGAGCCAAACCCACAAACACCTTCCGCAGAAAGCCTCTCTAGCGAAAGCGCGATCGCCTCCGAGCAGGTCGAAAAAGCCACAGCAGTGAGCTATGCCGAAGAAATTGAAACTGTGATTGCCAGCATGGCTGTAGACCAAAAAGTGATGGTCGGTCAAAATGAAGCTGGCGGACATCTTTGGAAATTCAAGTACGGGAGCGTTGAAGTGTTCGTGCAACTCACGGGCGAAACCGAAAATGATACTTTAACTGTTTGGGCTTTTGTGCTTCAGTTGCCGGCAAAGAATGAAGCTGAATTAATGCGGAAACTGCTAGAAATGAATTGGCTGGCTACTTTAGAATCTCATTTTGCGATCGTTGACAACCAAGTTGCCGTAATATCAACTCGGACGATCGCCGAAATCTCTGCTGGGGAAATGTCACGCGCTATTACTATTGTAGCCACCATCGCCGATGACAACGATGACTTGCTGCAAGCAGAATTTGGTAATTAGTCATTAGTCATTAGTCATTAGTCATTAGTCATTAGTCATTAGTCATTAGTCATTGGTAATTAGTCATTAGTCATTGGTCATTGGTCATTGGTCATTAGTCATTGGTAATTTGAACCAACTGTCAACTGTCAACTGTCAACTGTCAACTGTCAACTGTCAACTGTCAACTGTCAACTGTCAACTGTCAACTGTCAACTGTCAACTGTCAACTGTAGAAATCGCGATTCCCAGCCCCAAACCGACGAACACTTGAAAAGGAGTGTGTCCCAGCAACTCTTTCAGGCGAGCCTCATTAAAGTTGTGGTCTTCCTCAAAAAACTCGTCGATAATTTGGTTGAGGATTTGAGCTTGTTTCCCTGCTGCTTGGCGGACTCCAGCAGCGTCGTACATGACAATAATTGCAAAGATGGCTGCGATCGCAAATTCTGGACTTTCCCATCCCATCGTTTGTCCGACTCCCGCAGCCAAAGCGCCCACAAAAGATGAGTGAGAGCTGGGCATTCCGCCCGTTGTTACCAAATACCGCAGATTAAACTTACGATTTTTGATTAATTCGATCGGCAATTTAATGATTTGAGCCGACAGACAAGCGATCAAAGCAACTATCAGTACATGATTGTGTAAGATGCCGCTGCAAATTTCCTGCATATTCTTTAGTATTTCTAGTTACTGCGGCTGGTAATAAAATCGGCGATTCCCAATAAAGGCTGGGCTTTACTTCCAAACACTGCCAATTGAGCCTTAGCATCAGCAACAAGCTCTTTGGCTTGGCGCCGAGACTCCTCAATTCCCCACAAACTCGGATAAGTCACCTTTCCGGCTTGAACATCTTTGCCAGCGGTTTTGCCCAATTCTTCTTGAGTAGCAGTAATATCCAGAATGTCATCAATTATCTGGAAAGCCAGCCCAATATTTTTAGCAAAACGCGAAAGCCGCTGCAAATCCGCAGCAGAAGCCCCAGCCAGAATTCCCCCACAAACCACGCAGGCTTCTAACAGCGCGCCGGTTTTGTGAGCGTGAATGTAGGTCAAAGTTTCTATAGAAACATCTTTCAATCCTTCCGATTCCAGGTCAAGTACCTGACCGCCTACGAGTCCAGCAGCGCCGGACGCGCGCGCCAAATGGGCGATCGTCTGCAACACCTGTAGGGGGGGTACGTTCTCAGTTTTAGTGGCGATAAATTCAAAGGCATAGCTCAACAAACCATCGCCAGCCAAAATTGCGATGTCTTCGCCGTAGACTTTGTGGTTAGTCAGTTTGCCGCGCCGATAGTCATCATTGTCCATTGCCGGCAAATCGTCGTGAATTAGCGACATGGTGTGGATCATTTCCAAAGCGCAAGCTGTGGGCATTGCCATTTGGGAAGTGCCACCGGCGATTTCGCACCCAGCCAGACACAGGATCGGACGTAGCCGTTTGCCCCCTGCTAGCAGTGAGTAGCGCATGGCTTCGTAAATTTTCTCTGGGTAGATGACCTGGATCGCACCGTCGAGAGCTACCTCGATCGCCTTTTTTTGTTCGACTAGGTAAGTAGATAAGTCGAAAGCGGATTCCGGTTGAGACGAATCCATTTCTGTTGCTGCAAATACCATCCCTTGCTCTCTTGTACTGAATGTGACGAAAGGATACTGTGAGTTGTTTTGGTCGATCGCGCCGACTTTTAGGGGGGCGATCGCTCGAAATCTGAGACTCAATTTAATCATTTTACGGGTGTTGTTGCACAGAAACTTATTAGTGTGGATGTCAAGGATTTAGTTTTGCTTGAGGGTTGGGATATGAAGTTGTTGACACCGGAACAGATTCGGGACTGAATCTGCTTTTCTGAGCAGTCAAGAGATGTGCGATCGATCGCTCTGCTTCACCAAACTATTTTGTTAAATTTTATTGAGTCGAGCGCTACCGTGGATATGAACTAGCCTACTGTACAATCACAAACCACATATTGGACTTGGCTAGGCCGACGAGAGCGATCGCCAACCGCCACAACTCAGCCGTTGGTCGGCAAAAATACCAATAAGACTCAACAGAAGGTTACACGCCGATTATGCAACCATTTAAATTGCCAGAATTTTATATGCCTTGGCCGGCGCGGCTGAACCCTAATCTGGAAGCCGCGCGAGTTCATTCCAAAGCATGGGCTTACGAGATGGGGATACTTGGCTCAAAAGAAGAAGCCCAAGGCCAGCCTATTTGGGACGAACGCAAATTCGATGCCCATGACTACGCCTTGCTTTGCTCCTATACCCATCCAGACGCACCAGCAACGGAACTAGACTTAGTAACCGACTGGTATGTGTGGGTATTCTTTTTTGACGACCACTTTCTGGAAATCTACAAGCGTAGTCAAGACATGGTTGGGGCGAAGGAATACCTCGATCGACTGCCAGCATTTATGCCGATCTACCCTAACGACACCCCTCCCGTTCCCACCAACCCAGTAGAGCGGGGCTTGGCAAACCTGTGGTCTCGCACCGCCTTTACTAAGTCTGTGGAATGGCGGCAACGATTCTTTGAGAGTACCAAAAACCTCTTGGATGAGTCGATGTGGGAACTTGACAATATCAACCAAAATCGAATTGCCAACCCCATCGAATACATTGAGATGCGGCGTAAAGTTGGCGGCGCACCCTGGTCTGCGGATCTGGTGGAACACGCCGCGTTTGTAGAAGTTCCGGCCAAAATTGCCGCAACTCGACCAATGCGGGTCTTGAAAGAAACATTTGCCGATGGAGTACATCTACGCAACGACCTATTCTCCTATCAAAGAGAAGTAGAAGATGAAGGCGAGAACTCGAACTGTGTATTGGTCTTAGAACGCTTCCTCAATGTGAGTACCCAAGAGGCGGCTAACCTCACTAATGAACTGCTGAACTCACGGTTATATCAGTTTGATAATACTGCTGTCACCGAGTTACCTTCCCTGTTTGAGGAGTACGGAGTAGATCCAGTAGAGCGTGCCCATGTTCTCCTTTATATCAAAGGACTTCAGGACTGGCAGTCGGGCGGTCACGAGTGGCATATGCGATCGAGCCGCTACATGAACAAACAGGAAGCGGATAATTCTGCGACACCAACGATTCTGGGTGGGCCTACTGGACTAGGCACATCGGCGGCGCGGCTTGAGTCGTTATACGCCAACTTGGGTTTAGGAAGGTTCAAGAGCTTTACTCACGTTCCCTACCAGGCTGTAGGGCCAGTGAAATTGCCCAATTTTTATATGCCCTTCTCTACTACTTTGAATCCCAATCTGGATGCCGCGCGGAATCATTCTAAGGAATGGGCGCGCCGGATGGGGATGCTGGACTCACTACCAGGCATTCCTGATGCTTTCATCTGGAATGACCACAAGTTTGATGTTGCTGATGTAGCCCTATGCGGTGCGTGGATACATCCGAATGGGTCTGAGCATGAGCTAAATTTAACAGCTTGCTGGCTGGTTTGGGGAACCTATGCCGATGATTACTTCCCAGCACTCTACGGGAATAACCGCGACATGGCTGGCGCGAAAGTGTTCAACGCCCGACTGTCGGCGTTTATGCCTCTCGACGACTCCACCCCCCCAGCGGTGCCGACTAATCCGGTGGAACGTGGCTTGGCAGATATTTGGTCTCGAACTGCTGGCCCGATGTCTGCTAATGCGCGGACTGAGTTCCGCCGTGCGATCCAGGATATGACTGACAGTTGGGTGTGGGAACTTGCCAATCAAACTCAAAATCGGATTCCAGACCCGATCGATTATATTGAAATGCGTCGTAAGACGTTTGGTTCGGATTTGACAATGAGCTTGTCTCGACTAGCCCAGGGCGGCGAGATACCAATGGAGATTTACTACAGTCGGCCAATGCGATCGCTGGAAAATTCCGCGGCCGACTTTGCCTGTTTCACTAACGATATCTTCTCCTACCAGAAAGAAATCGAATTTGAAGGGGAAATCCATAATATCGTACTGGTTGTGCAGAATTTCCTCAACTGCGATATAATCCAGGCTGTCGAGATTGTGAACAATCTGATGACCGCGCGGGCGCAACAGTTTCAACACATTGTCGCCACCGAACTGCCAGCCCTTTTTGACGATTTCAACCTGGATGAAAGCACTCGCGAGAAACTGCTTGCATATGTCGAGAAACTAGAACAATGGATGTGTGGCGTACTCAAGTGGCATACGAAAGTAGACCGCTATAAAGAGTTTGAATTGCGTAATAGTGCTTCGCCAATAGTGCGACTGCTCAACGGGCCCACAGGGTTTGGCACTTCGGCAGCACACATCAAATCTTTGGTCGGTGCAAGCAGTTTTTTGGCCAATAATCGGTAAATTTGAATCGAATTGTATCTTTTTGTCAAAGATACGATTTGATTGTCTCTTTTTACAAGATAATCTGTCTTGCTAACTTAGGTTTTTCTCGATCGCCCATTCGGTGAAGTAAAACCAAGTTGTTTTTTGAGTAACTAGAAAGTGAAGAATTAGTTTATGACCTATTCCAATGATTCGGGTTCAGATGTTGAGAATCAGCAGCCTCAGTTGAGTTTAAGTACAGCAGCAGCCCGTAATTTGGCGACGACCACCAAATCTGCACCGCAGATGCAGGAAATTACCTCGCGGTGGTTGTTGAAACTGTTGCCGTGGGTGCAAACAAAGGGTGGTGTATATCGAGTTAACCGTCGATTAAGTTATACCGTAGGTGATGGAAGAGTCTCTTTCACCAACACTGGCGCAACTGTACAAGTAATTCCCCAAGAACTTACTGAGTTGCCATTGCTCAGAGGGTTTGAGGACACAGAAGTTTTAACTGCGTTGGCCAACCAGTTTGTGCAGGAAGAGTACGCTGCCGGGGACACGATCGTTGAAATAGGTCAAGCAGCCGATCGAGTATTATTGATCGCCCGTGGTAAAGTTAACAAGATTGGTCTTGGCAAGTATGACGAACAGGTTGTTTTAGATGTACTCGCTGATGGCGATCGTTTCGGTGATGAATCTCTAGTAGAATCTCAAGACACCTGGCAGTATACCCTCAAAGCTCTTACCAGATGTATCGTATTAGCATTACCTCAACAGGCGTTTGAGCAAATCCTTAACCAGTCCGAAGCTTTACAAACTCAGGTCGATCAGTTCCGCGCCATCCTCAGCCAGCCACAAACTACTGAAGGTGAAGCTGCTATTAATGTATCTGCGGGACATCGCGGCGAGACTGAGTTGCCTGGTACTTTCGTTGATTACGATCTCTCACCCCGCCAATATGATTTGAGCATTGCCCAAACCGTGTTGCGGATCAGTACCAGGGTAGCCGATCTGTACAATGAACCAATGAATCAGACCGAGCAACAATTGCGTCTGACTGTTGAGGCATTACGGGAACGTCAAGAACACGAAATGATCAACAACCCAGAATTTGGGTTGCTGCATAACGCTGACCTCAAACAACGCATCTACAGTAGCACTGGCGCACCTACGCCGGACGACATGGACGAATTGCTGGCTACGGTATGGAAAGACCCTGGCTTCTTCCTGGCTCATCCCCGCACGATCGCAGCCTTTGCTCGCGAGTGTAACCGCATAGGCATCTATCCACAAAGCATTGACATGGGCGGCCACCAAGTACCGGCTTGGCGTGGTGTACCGATCTTTCCCTGCAACAAGATCCCCATCACAAATACCCGCACCAGTTCTATCCTCTTACTCCGCACTGGTCTTGAAAAACAAGGCGTTATCGGTTTACATCAAACTGGTATCCCTGACGAATATCAACCTAGCTTGTCTGTCCGCTTCATGGGCATCAGCGAAAAGGCAATTATGTCTTATCTCGTCACAGCTTACTACTCCGCAGCCGTCCTAGTACCTGACGCCCTCGGCATTCTCGAAGATGTAGAAGTCGGTCGTTAATTAGACCTCGACCAGATTTATTGTGGAACAGGCATCCTGCCTGTTCAAAACTTGCTTTTCCAATAATTATTGTGGAACAGGCATCCTGCCTGTTCAAAACTTGCTTTTCCAATAATTATTGTGGAACAGGCATCCTGCCTGTTCAAAACTTGCTTTTTTGGAGAGGTCTAAGAGGTCTATTGGTGCTGAGAGGTTAAGGCAAATGATTTTTGTCGATCGGTAATTACGCTCTATTTTAAGCGTTAAATCCAGTAGACTTCTCTCAAAAAGCTTGTCTGGAACAGGCAAGATGCCTGTTCCACAATAATTATGGGAGATGTCTAGTAATTATTGACAAAACAATTGCCTTAACCTCTCACCTATTAGAGCGGGTATTTTTGTTAGTAAGTAAAGGATGAGGTAATGACATATTCTAATGATTCGAGTTTGGAAGTTGAAGGTCAGCAACCTCAACTGAGTTTAGGTACAGCCGCAGCCCGTAATTTGGCGACGACAACCAAATCTGCACCGCAAATGCAGGAAATTACCTCGCGGTGGTTGTTGAAGATGTTGCCATGGGTGCAGATCAAAGGTGGTAATTATCGGGTAAACCGTCGTTTAACCTATACCGTGGGTGATGGGAGAATTACTTTCACCAATACAGGCGCGACTGTGCAGGTAATTCCCCAAGAACTTTGTGAATTGCCCTTGCTGCGAGGGTTTGATGATGTTGAAGTGTTGACGGCTTTGGCCAGTCGATTTGTGCAACAGGAGTTTGCACCCGATGACATCATCGTACAGTCAGGTCAACCAGTCGATCGGCTTTTCCTGATCGCTCATGGTAAAGTTAATAAATTTGGTCTTCCCAAATATGAAGAAGAACCTTTATTGGGCGCGTTAGCTGATGGGGATCATTTTGGCGATGAGGTTTTAGTAGCGTCTCAAAGCAATTGGAAGTTTACGGTTAAAGCTGTGACTCGATGCACAGTATTAAGCTTACCACAACAAGCGTTTAGGGAAATTCTGAACCAGTCGGCGGCTTTGCAGACTCAGATCGATCGAGCCGTAACTCGCGCACAATTACCACAGAATAAGCAGGGTGAAGCCACCATTGCTTTATCTTCAGGACATACTGGAGAAACTCAATTACCAGGGACTTTCGTTGACTACGAACTTTCTCCCCGCGAATATGAGTTAAGTATTGCCCAAACTGTGTTAAGGATCAATACTCGCGTCGCTGATTTGTATAATGAACCAATGAACCAGATGGAACAACAATTACGTCTGACGATTGAGGCATTACGGGAACGTCAAGAATATGAATTGATCAATAACCGTGAATTTGGTTTACTGCACAATGCCGATCTTAAACAGCGTCTTCACCCCCGCACTGGTGCGCCTACTCCTGATGACTTAGATGAATTGCTTACTCGCCGCAGAAAGTCGAAGTTCTTCCTAGCTCATCCTCGCACTATTGCAGCCTTCGGCCGGCAGTGTAACCGCCTCGGTATCTATCCACAAAACATCGACATGGACGGAAGTAAAGTTATTGCGTGGCGCGGTGTACCTCTTCTTCCTTGCAATAAGATACCCATCACCAAAAACCAAACCAGTTCTATTCTTGTGATGCGTACTGGTGAAGAAGATCAGGGCGTGATCGGTTTACAGCAAACAGGAATACCCGACGAATATCAACCAGGCCTATCTGTTAGATTTATGGGTATTAGTGAAAAGGCCATTATGTCCTACCTTGTTACTGCATATTACTCCGCAGCCGTGCTAGTACCTGACGCACTTGGTATCCTTGAAGATGTTGAAATCGGGCGTTAGGAGGGATTCCGGTTGGGACTAATCGATCGGCGATCGAGGTCGATCGCGCCGACTTTTACGGTGGCCGATCGATCGGTACGACTCTAATCCCTAATATTGAAGACTTGATAAGTCTCTGGCTGTCTGCAAAAACCGCTGCACCGCTGGCGTGGGATTGTCGCGCCAAATTAGAGCAATTGAGACGATCGGACTTGGTTCTTGTAAATGTTTGTAAACAACCCCAGTGCGCTGGAAGTTTTGCATCGATGCGGGGACGATCGCCACCCCCATCTCGGCGGCTACCAAGCTGATAATTGTCTGCATTTGAATCGCTTCTTGACCGGCGATCGGGCTAAAACCTGCTTGCAGACACAGACTGACGATCGGATCGTACAATCCTGGAGCTAGGGAACGGGGAAATAGTATGAAAGGTTCGGCAGAAAGTTCGCGCAATTCTACAACAGCGCGATCGGCTAAATAATGCGTTTCTGGCAGCGCCACGATCAGAGGTTCTCGAAAAACGATTTCGGAATTTATGCCATCTTCCTCGATTGGAGGGCGCACGAAGCCGATATCAATGCGCCCGAACCGCAGTCGCTGCAATTGTTCGTTAGTTGTGAGTTCGTGCAGTTCGAGCTTGACGGCGGGACACCGAGTGCGAAACGCCTGCAAGATGGCTGGAACTACATTGTGCGCGGCGGAACTCACAAAGCCTACAGTGAGTTGACCGAGTTCCCCGCGGCTGGTTTGTTTGCCAAGTTGAATAGCGCGATCGACTTGTAGCAGAATTTTCTGTGCTTCCTCAAAAAAAACCTGTCCGGCTTCCGTTAGCACAACTGTCCGCTTGGTGCGACGAAAAAGTTGAAAGCCCAACTCTGCCTCCAAATGCTGAATTTGTTGACTTAGCGGAGGTTGAGCCATGTGCAGTCTTTCCGCTGCGCGAGTGAAATTCAGTTCCTCTGCAACGGCAATAAAGTAACGCAAATGTCGCAGTTCCATAGCTTCCCAATCATTAATATTTTAAAAGTATAAGTTATTAGCTAAAAAGATATTGGACATTGATGATGGCATTTAATACAGTAATTAATAGGTGAGATTGAGAATTAAACAATGGTTAATTTGGATATTAAAATCAGAGAAGCAGAACTTGCAGACTTAGAATTAATTCTGACTTTTATCGCGCACAAAAGCGAGTTCGACGGAGCTAGAAATCTGTTGGCAGCAACAGCCGAGAAATTGCAACGAGCGTTATTTTGTCAGTCTCCGCTAGTGCGGGTATTGTTGGCGGAAGTTGCAGGCACTGCTGTAGGATTTGCGATGTTTTATGCTACCTATTCAAGTTTGTTGACCCAGCCTTGTCTGTGGCTTGATGATTTATTTGTGCAAGCTCCCATGCGCGGTATGGGAGTGGGTACAGCTTTGTTGAAACATTTGGCACAAATTGCTGAATCCACAAATTGCGGGCGAATTGAATGGACTGTTAATGCTAAAAATTCAGCGGGAGTTGCTTTTTATGAGAAGCAGGGAGCGCGGATTTTGGAAAATATTAGGGTTTGCAGGATTGATGAAAATGCGATCGCGGAACTCGCTAGCAAATGATTCGCTCGCTTTTGTGAAGGAGGATTTTTTTATTAACCGCAGAGAACACAGAGAACACAGAGAGAGAAGAAAGGTTTAGAGTAGTTATGATGACACAAGATTCTTGGAATACGGATCTCTACGAACAGCAACACGCTTTTGTTTGGCAATACGGCGAATCGCTCTTAGAATTACTGGCTCCGCAGGCGGGAGAAGGAATTCTGGATTTGGGCTGCGGTACGGGACAGTTAACTGCAAAGATTGCTGAAAGTGGTGCTTTTGTGCAAGGTATTGATTCTTCTTTGGCGATGATTTCCACTGCTAAATCAAATTATCCTCACATTAACTTTGTGGCGGCGGATGCGAGGAATTTTCAAGTGGAAGAGCCGTTAGATGCTGTGTTTTCTAATGCGGTTTTGCACTGGATAAAACAACCGGATGCTGCGATCGCTTGCGTGGAAAAAGCGCTGAAGCCGGGAGGGCGTTTTGTGGCTGAGTTTGGCGGTAAGGGGAATGTGGGGGCGATCGCCCGCGCGCTTTTGAATGTTTTGTCGGAAATTGGCTGCGAGGAGCCCCAATCGCTTAATCCTTGGTATTTTCCGAGTATCGGCGAGTATGCTCTGCTGCTGGAAAACCACGGTTTTGATGTGAGTTATGCGGTTTTGTTCGATCGCCCGACTCCCCTAGAAGGCGGCAGCGCTGGTATGGTAAATTGGATCGAGATGTTTGCAGGCGGGTTTTTGTCGGGTTTGTCGCCGTTCGTGCGATCGCGCGCAATTAAACAAGTTGAAGAACGTTTGCGGCCCGCTCTTTACCGCGATGGTAATTGGAGTGCAGATTATCGCCGAATTCGCGTTGTTGCTGTCAAGAAATAGTCGGCATTACCCAAATTAGCCGGAATTATCTCAGTAGGAACCGCTCATTTTTGTAAAAAGCATTTGGGTACATCTGGGTTTGGAAAATATTTTTGTAGGGGCGAAGCATGACCTCCGTCAATATGAGATTATAACGAATAACTTATATGCGGTCATGCTTCGCCCTCTTCACAAGTTAGATGTACCGAAAGCATTTTCTGATTTTATTCCTGTATCCGCTCCTGCTTCTGCAATCAAAAGAGCGGATACAGCAATCTCATGTCAAGGCAAAACTGCACATTTCTGCTATGATTCGCGCGCTCGTCAAACCATCTTTTTCGTATAACTAGAAACTGTATTTTCCAACAACATAGCAACAGTCATCGGCCCGATTCCTCCCGGCACCGGCGTAATCGCTCCGGCTACTGTTTTCACAGCATTAAAATCTACATCTCCGGCCAAACGGCTAGTACCATCTGGATTGACGACGCGGTTAATGCCAACATCAATTACTACTGCTCCCGGTTTTACCATATTAGCTGCAATCATTTCGGTGCGGCCGACGGCGGCAATTAAAATATCGGCTTGGCTGGTAATTGATTCTAGGTTTTGCGATCGCGAATGAGCTACAGTAACAGTGCAATCGGCTTCTAACAGCATCAGCGCCATCGGTTTACCCACCAAAATACTGCGGCCCAAAACAACAGCATTTTTTCCTTTCAAATCAATCTGGTATTCCTGCAATAACCGCATCACTCCGGCGGGAGTACAACTCCGCAAACCTTGCTCACCCCGTACCAAGCTACCTAAATTTACCGGGTGAAGTCCGTCAGCATCTTTGTCAGGTGCAATTTGGTACAGCAGCGAAATTGCGTCTAGGTTTTCTGGTAGCGGAAGTTGTACTAAAATGCCGTCTACTCGATCGTCCTCGTTGAGTGCATGAATTGCAAGTTCGAGTTCCGCTTGAGTCACGTTTGCTGGATAATGCTGGCCAAAGGAAGCTATGCCAACTTTAGCGCAGGCTCGCTCTTTGTTACGCACGTAAGCCGCGCTGGCTGGGTTGTCGCCCACCATCAGCACCGCAAGTCCCGGAGGACGCCCAATCTGGGGTTGTAGGGCGCGGACTTTTTCGCTCAGTTCGCTTTGAATCTTTGTCGCTAAAGCTTTGCCATCTAGTATTTGAGCAGTTTTGGCATCCATTGTAGACTCTAGGTTAGGGGCTGACGAGTTTAAATTTTAGCTTAACTGCCGTCAAGGACTACAAAGCGAGAAATTTCTGACTCGCGATCGACTCTGAGGATTCTGTTACAGTAAGTCGTATCTCACAATCTAAAATATCAAATCCTTTGACAAATGACTACTATAATTCAGCAAGTTTGGATTCAAAGATACTCCATAGGCTCTTTATTGCTAATACTGACTAGCGGTTTGCTCAGTTGTGGCAATGTACCCATGTCTCAACTCAATCTCGGTTTGAATGTTGCTAGCATTGGCGACATTCAACAAAAGCGGCAAGTTGATGGTGAAGTTTATCTCCGAGGGAAGGTGGAAAATCGCGCTCCGTTTGTGGGGAATGCGGCTTATCAAATTCAAGACGGTACTGGTAAGATTTGGATTTTAACTAAGCAAGCTTTGCCCAAGCTTGGCGATGAAGTGTTGCTCAAGGGAGAAGTCCGCTTTAAGAGTATCACCGTCAAGGAATTGGCAGGGAAGGATTTAGGTGAAGTTTATATTGAGGAAATGGAACAATTAAACCGCACTCCAGCGGCTGATAAAGCAAAATAGCTACACGCTAATTTTTTTTCAATAATTAAGTACCTGTATTTCATGAAAATCCAAGGTATGTAGTTGCGCTTGGGCGCTTTGGCTTTGGTTATTGGTGATGAAATGCGATCGCGTTTACGAGCTCTTTCGTTTATATTACAGATTGGGTGAAACAAAGTTTTGACTGGGCTTGTTTATGAGCTTGTTCGTTTTTATTACAAATTTGGGTGAACCCGTCTCTAGTCAAAATTCTTCCCTCTTCCTTCTTCCTTCTTCCTTCTCGGTGCATTTCACTTTTGAAGAGAAGAGGGCGAAGCATGACCGCATATAAGTTATTAGCTATCATCTCATATTGATTGCGGTCATGCTTCGCCCCTACACACATATTTGCCAAACGCCAAACTGAGATGCACCCCTTCCCTCTTCCTTCTTTTCTCTTCCTTCTTCCTTCTTCCCTCTTCCTTCTTCCTTCTTCCTTCTTCCCTCTTCCTTCTTCCTTCTTCCTTCTTCCTTCTTCCTTCTTCCTTCTTCCCTCTTCCTTCTTCCTTCTTCCTTCTTCCTTCTTCCTTCTTCCTTCTTCCTTCTTCCTTCTTCCTTCTTCCTTCTTCCTTCTTCCTTCTTCCTTCTTCCTTGGCGGACACTTGGAACCGGGAGAAACTGCCGAAGTGGCTCTGCTGCGCGAGTTACTAGAGGAAATTTCCTGGGTTCCTGCAAGTGCCTCTTTTTTCTGTCGCGATGTCGAAGGAGATATTGTGCGCCATGTTTTTCACTCACAACTTACTGCGGATGTCAACGATTTAGTGTTGCACGAGGGTTGGGATATGCAGTTGTTGACAGCCGAGGATATTCGGGCTGGTAAATGCTATTCTGAAAAGTCTGGAGATGTACGACCTTTTGGCATTCCTCACCAGCGGATTTTATTGAATTTTATTGAGTCGATTTGATATTCTATTAATAGACCTCTTGCAAAAGTCCTTTTAATCATATTTTGGGACGGGCTAGAAGCCCATCCCACAAGAAAAAAAAATTGTGGGATGGGCTTCTAGCCCGTCCTAAATATTTTTGCAAGAAGTCTAATGATTTGTAAGGTGCTTGTGGCGCACCCTACATTAGACCTCCTGCGAAAGTATTTTATCGATCCTTTAACAGTCGCCATTTCAGCCATTATTAACTAATAATAAAAGATTGGCCAGACATACTGGTAATTATCGGTTTTGTCGATTAGGTGAGGACTTTCGCAGGAGGTCTATTAACTTAGCAGTTAAGAACGAGCCGCAATCATTCCCGTTTGGCGTGCGTAGGCAAACAGCCCTCCGGCATCAATCACCGGCCCGACATCTCCTAAAGGCTTGAGGGAGTAAGTGAGATTTTGAGTGTGGTTGATAATTTTATCGCCCGCAAAGTCGATCGTCACTTCTTGGCCTGTTACAAATAGGTCGCAAAGTCGATCGACCGATTCGATCGGATACAATTCGCCAGTCGCCGAGCAATTGCGAAAGAAAATCCGCGCGTAAGACAAGGCTACCACCGCTGTGACGCCCGCAGCCCCCAGAGCGATCGGAGCGTGCTCCCGCGAAGAACCGCAACCAAAATTTTCGCCCGCAATGATAATCGGATACCGGGTTTTGGTTTCGCCGGCTTCCATAAACTTGCCGTAGCGATCGGGCAACCCAATCATCGCATAACTGCCTAGTTTCTCGTACTCGTCCGGCTTCGAGGGAACCAAGGTCAGGTATTCGGCTGGGATAATTTGATCTGTATCGATGTTGTCATCTAGAACAAAAATTTGACCGCTAATTACTTTACCCATAGTTTATTTCCTGTTGTCTCGCTCAATTCTGTGGCGATCGTGTTAAGTGGGATCGGTATGCAAGATTTGCATCTGTTCATTTTAACCTGGCACTGTCAGTGATAACGTGTATAGATAAAAATTAGATCCGAGACTTTGGATTAAAAATTAACAGATTGCGAAGCGTCAAAATAGTGTTATGGCGAATCAAATAGATGACATTGCTCGGCAAGCTCGCGAGGGCTCCGTTGCATCGATTATTCAAATCCTTAACGACAAACTGGCACACGTAGGTGTCAGAGCTAGAGCCGTGTTTGCTTCTGGGATACTGCAACTGCTGTGCGAAGCTGCAACACCCCAACTGCTCGAACAGTCTAGTTTGGTCGATCGCATCCGAGAAATTTTGGAGAATCTCTCGCCCCGCAATATTCGCCGAGTCAACATCAACACCCGGCTGGTGCGAGAACACCAACTGCTGTGGCTCGAAGAAATTAGCCGCGATCCAGAAAATCAATTGCTGTGGTCCCAAGAAATTAAACTCAGAAAGCCAAATTTGTTCAAGCGTTTGGCCGCCGCCCATCACGAACGCCAAGCTGAAGAGCGGGCTTTGCCCAGAATCGCTGCTCCTCGATCGATGCAGCAACCGCGGCAATTTAAGCGCGGTATCGTCGGCGGCGTCAGCTTGAGCGTGTTGTTGCTGGTTGCGGTGGCCGCCATCTACAAAGGACTCAATTCCCCAGTGCCAAACAGCACAGCCGCCACCACCCAAGCAGTTGCCAGTCCCAGTTCCTCAGAAGCAACACCTGCTGTCAAAACTTCTAAGGAAAATCCTAATTCTGCTGTTGACTCTTTTTCCCAAGCAGTGCGGGTGGCAGAGCAAGCAGCCACCCAGGGCAAAACCGCTCAATCTCGCGAAAATTGGTTAGTAGTGGCCGCTAAGTGGCAGCAAGCTTCGGATTTGATGGCCGCCGTATCCCCAAATCATCCCCGCTCTGCAACGGCTGTTAACCGGACGGTACTTTATCGCCAAAATAGCGATCGAGCCCAACAGGAAGCACAAAATAAGTAAGCAGGGAAGTCGGATAAATTTAACAATAGAACTAGCAAGCGCGTTTCTAGAACTTGCGATCGATGAGTAGTCGAGCAAAAACTTCGTAACTCTCAGATCGATCCTGAGGGAGGATTTTTTATTTTTTATTTTTTGCGATCGGCGTCACTCGATCGCATGATTTATATCACAATAAAATTTTATCAGGATCACAAACTTAAATAAGAAACATCACAGAATCAGGAGAGGGGTCTCACAAAGCAGTCTCAAAAATAAATTCATTCTCAGAACAGTTCAAATTAGTGGGAATGGGATTTATCCTCATCTGGTCAAGGATGCTAAAGTTCATCCCGTACAGATCCAAGGGTAGAAAACAGCAAAATAGAACTCGGTCGGATCTGAGTAAGTCTTTTAAAGATTTAGTTACCCGCCGACGGGCTGCGCCAACGCAGAAAGCAGGCTCATAACAGTCCAACCGACTGTTATCAGAAAACTGGGTTGAAAACCCGTCGTTCTACGACGGCTTTACAAGATTTTACAGGCAGCTTACGATTGAGGTGTGAAACTGGAAACATGACACTCAAAGCCTTCAGCTATCGATTCTACCCAACGCCAGAACAGGAAAGCCTGTTGCGACGCACGATAGGTTGTGTTCGTTTGGTCTACAACCGTGCCTTAGCTGCAAAGACTCAAGCTTGGTATGAAGAACAAAAACGGGTAGCATATACTGAGACTTCAAGTATGCTAACTTCCTGGAAGAAAACTCTTGAATTAGAATTCCTAAATGAAGTTTCTTCAGTACCGTTGCAGCAGTGCTTGCGACATTTGCAAACTGCTTACAATAACTTCTTTGACGGGCGAGCAAAATATCCCAATTTCAAGAAAAAACGCAACGGTGGCAGCGCGCAATTTGCTGCGTCGGCATTTAAGTTCAAGGACGGACAAGTTTACTTAGCCAAGTCTGTTGACCCCTTACCTATTCGTTGGAGTCGAACACTACCGGACGGTTGCCGACCATCAACGATTACGGTAAAGCTGGCACCATCTGGTAGGTGGTCAGTTTCTTTGTTGGTAAATGTGGAAATTGAAACATTACCCGACGAGTCAGACAACCAAATCGGTATTGACTTGGGAATTACCAGTTTGCTGGCACTGAGCACAGGCGAAAAAATTGTCAACCCCAAAGGATTTAAGGCAAAATATCGCCAACTTAGAAGAGCGCAGAAAGCTTTAAGTCGAAAACAGAAGGGGTCAAATAACCGACACAAAGCAAGGCTGAAAGTAGGGAGAGTGCATCAAGAAATTGCCGATGCAAGGAAAGATAATCTTCACAAGTTAACAACGCGGTTGGTGCGTGAAAACCAAACCATCGCCGTAGAAAATTTAGCTGTGAAGAACATGGTAAAAAATCGAAAACTGGCTCTTGCCATCAGCGACGCAAGTTGGGGTGAATTGGTCAGGCAACTTGAATACAAGTGCAATTGGTACGGTCGCACTTTAATCAAGATTGACCGATGGTTCCCGAGTTCAAAACGGTGTTTTGAGTGCGGATATATTGTTGAAAAACTGCCGTTAAATGTTCGGGAGTGGAAGTGTCCTAATTGCGGGTCACACCATGACCGAGACATCAACGCCAGTAAGAATATTCTGGCCGCAGGGCTTGCGGTAACAGTCTGTGGAGCGACTGTAAGACCAGAACAGAGTAAATCTGTTAAGGCAGGTGCGAAAAACCGATCCGGAAGGAAGCAGAAACCCAAATCGTGAGGCTTGGGAATCCTCGCTCTTCTAAGGCGGGGAGGATGTCAAAGATAGGTTCTATATATGCAGCACGAATCTGCTTAAACATCATTAAAAAAAAGAAAGACTTCGTTGCCATGATCGATTACCAGGGAAATCAAGACTTTACTCCGATCGACCAATCGCCTTCAGAGTCTCGCACTTTGCATCTACCACAAATGGCAGAACCAGTATCAGTCCAAAAATTTCTGGATCGTCTTATGCAGTACCAGGTCGATCCTGCCCTTGTCGGGCGGCAAATTTACCAAATTCTCGCGACCAACATCGATCGAGAAATCCTGCTGCTACAAATAGCAAAAACTTTGGGGGTTGCTTGTGGGGTAGATTTCTGTTTGGTTGCTGCTGTAGCTGACCAGAAAGTAGTAATTCCGAATGCTTGCTGGCTTCAGAAGAGCGATCTGCTAAACGCTGCGGATGCAAGTAAGATACCCGAAGACTCCCAAAGCACAAAATTAGAATCGCCTAGCATATCGCTCGAACATCCTGTTTTCGCAAACCTGCTAGCAGACGGCGAGATAGTAGGGATCTCCGACTATCTTGATACTCCTTTGACAGCTTCATCGCCCAATTCCCCTGTGACACCGCTGCCTTGTCGGGCAATTTTGGCAGCGCCTGCGCGATTTGGAGGGGCTGTAAATGGGACGATCGTTCTTGGTAAGTTGCAACCTCACGAGTGGTCAGCAACCGATCGCCAGCGCTTAGAAGCAGCATCAGAGGCGATCGGTATCGCGATTGCTCACATTCAAAAAACTCAAGAAATTGCCAGTTTAAACGAACAGTTACAGCAACAAGCTAAATACAAAAATCTACTCAGGTCAGTGGCTACTGCGATCGACACCAGTTCAGAAGTCGATCAATTTTTGCAGCAAATTATTGAAAATACCGTCAATACCTTGCAAGTAGATAGAGGTCAAATACTGCTGTTCAAAGATACAGACTTCCCCTTAACAAAAGCCTCCGTCAATCAAACTCCCAAAGCAAAAATAGTATTAATTGGCGAATCTGCATCAACCAAAAATGAAGGTAAACTAACAATAGAACCAAAAAATTCTGGAAAACAAAGCTCGAAAGCCAAACCCAAAACCCAGGCAAAAAGTGCTAATTCCAAATCCAAAAGTTCTAACTCCAAACAAAATAACTCTCCCGCTTTTTGGCTGTCGGAATCTAATTTGTGCGGTCAAGCATTCCAGAGCGCACCCCAACCTCTCGCCCTTGCTGACGCCAGCGAATTAATCGACAAGGAAGAAGAGGGAGCCGCAGAAATCTTGAAACTCCAAGGTATTCGGGGGTTGCTGGTAATTCCCATCATGCACGCAAGCAGACAGGAAATTGTCTTAGGGTTCTTGGTTTTGCAGCACTCCGAGCCGCGCCCTTGGAACCCTGAAGAATTAGAAATTCTGGAATCAGTCTGCGCTCAAGCGAGCAGGGCGATTATTCAAACTCAGATATTCAAGGAAGTGCAAACCCAAGTCCAAAAAAGAGATGCTGAGTTGGAAGAAAGTATCAACGTGCAGGAGAAACTGCACGAACAATCTGCCAATCAACTAGATCAACTACGCAAATTGAAGCTGATCAAAGACGAGTTTATCGACAATGTTAGTCACGAGTTGCGAACCCCTTTGACAATCATGAATCTGGCGATTCTGATGCTCAAACAGGCCGAACAGCCATCAGCAAGTCGGGCTAATTATCTCGACATTCTAGAGCAGCATTGTGCTAAGGAAGCCGCCCTGGTTCAGGATTTGCTAACCTTCAAGCAATTAGAGCGTCAGCCACTCCCTCTTTATCCAGTCAACATCGATCTCAACCTTTTAATTAAAGATTTAGTTGTGGATTTTGAGAAAAAGTGGGCGGATAAGGGATTGACTCTGAAGGTGGATGTGCCGAAGTTTACCCCTTCCTTGGAAAGCGACCCGGACAGTCTTAAGCGGGTACTACTGGAACTGCTGACGAATGCTGGAAAATACTCGACTTCAGAAACAACGGTAGTTTTCAAGGCGTCTGAGGTAGCCAGCGATATTGTCCTGAGTGTGTCTAATTTCGGGCGTGGCATTCCTGATGCTGATTTGCCCCACATCTTTGAAAAGTTCCGTCGCGGTACTGGCATTACCAACAAAGCGATCGCCGGTACGGGTTTGGGTCTAGCCCTGGTAAAGTCTTTAGTGCAGCACTTGAATGGTACTATTGATGTGTCTAGTTGTCCGGCAGAAAGTTCTGAATCTGACGAGTTGTGCCGCACATCTTTTACTCTGACTTTGCCAAAAATTCCAGCGGAACTGTTGAATCTATAATAATAGTTCGGTTGAGAAGCGGCCCTGAATTGCCAGCGAACAGGCTAAAACTTGCGTTAATAGGGAGATTAGAAAATATAGCAAACCTTACCCAATCATCCTTTTTGATTTGTTTGTCTGATTGCGGGAACTTCTCTGAGTTTCGCGTGGGAAGAGGGGCTGTTTACCGGATAGCCGACGACTCGACACCCGTACCGGTACCGGAGGGGACTGTAATTCCCGGCTTAGCATTGGAATTGGATTGTTGATTCAAAAACGCAAGCATCTGGCTGTGAAATAAACTGACCAGAAAGAATTGGTTAAAAGCCCCAAGTCTTTGAGGGAGAAATTAAAATCAGACTATTCATTACTCCAATCCTCTTCCTTCTAGGTAGAGTTCGCTTTCAAACTGTCCCAGGTCAACTGTCAACTGTCCCAGGTCAACTGTCAACTGTTGAAGGTGTTTGGCTGCAAGTAAATTCCGTTATTTGTCGGGTATTTCTATCTGAGCCGATCGCTTGCTGCAATTTCCAGTTAAAATCGTTGCGGTGCACCTCAATAGATCGCGACGAATCTTATGCTCACAAAAGCTGCACCTAAACTCCTGCGTTGGCAACGTTCTAAATATTCGCCGCTGGCACGACAAATAGACGTTTTTGCTGCGACGGCAAAGTTTATGTTTTTTTTGTGGTGGGATGGACTGCTGCAAGATAAGTCTGCTCATACTAGAAGAATTCGTGCCCATTGGTTGGTCAATACTTTGCTGGATTTGGGCCCGACTTTTATTAAAATCGGGCAGTCTCTCTCCACTCGCGCGGATTTGCTGCCGCTGGAGTACGTGAAGGAGTTGGAACAGTTGCAGGATCGGGTTCCTGAGTTTAGTTCCGAAGAGGCGATCGCCCTTGTAGAATCAGAGTTAGGCAAAGATATTTACGCTTTGTACCGGGATTTTGACCCGTTGCCCATTGCTGCGGCGAGTCTGGGACAGGTGCACAAAGCGAGGCTGCACACGGGGGAAGATGTGATTGTGAAGGTGCAGCGTCCGGGTTTGGAAAGGTTATTCGATTTGGATGTCAAGGCGGTGCGCCAAGTAATGCGTTTGTGCGATCGCTATTTACCAGGGACGCGCAAGTACGACTTAGAATCTCTTTATCACGAGTTTTTTAAGATTTTATATCAAGAGATTGACTACGTACAAGAAGGCAAAAATTCCGATCGCTTCAGCCATAATTTTCAAGAATATCCTCAGATTATTGTCCCGAAAGTCTACTGGCAATACACGACTAAAAAAGTGCTGACTTTAGAATACGCGCCGGGGATTAAGGTGGACGACAGGATCAGTTTAGAGGCGATTGGAGTAGATATTACGAAGCTCAATCAACTCGGAATTTCCTGTTACTTGAAGCAGTTGTTAATTGACGGTTTTTTTCAAGCTGACCCGCATCCGGGAAATTTGGCGGTAACAGAAGATGGTAGCTTGATTTTTTACGATTTTGGGATGATGGCAGAAGTGAAGTCTCTGGCTAAGGACGAAATGGTCAAGACTTTTTTTGCTGTGCTGAGAAAGGATACCGATCGGGTACTGGATACTTTAATTGCGATCGGCTTAGTGGAGCCGATGCCGGATATGATGCCGGTACGCAGGCTGATTGCTTTTCTGTTGGATAAGTTTATTGATAAGCCGATCGACTTTCAAGCATTCAATGAAATCAAGAACGAACTGTACATCATGTTCGAGCAACAACCGTTTCGCTTACCAGCAGAAATGATGTTTATTGTCAAGTCGCTGACGACTCTCGACGGCATTGCTAGAACTCTCGACCCTCACTACAATTTCCTATCATGCGCTCAGCCTTTTGTCAAGAGTATTGCGGTGAGTAAAGGGCGCAGAAGTGCGATCGGAGAATTGGCTCTCCAAGCACGAAATTTTATCACCTACAAGTTACAGCAGCCGAGTAAATCGCAAGTTTTTATCAAGCGTTTGGAACAGCGGATAGAAGATGGGGAGTTGCAAATTCGAGTCCGCAATATCGAGAGCGATCGCGCCCTGAAACGCATCAATCTCGCCCTGAAAACTCTGATTTTTGCCTGTATGGCTGGTTTTGGGGGGCTGACGGGTGCAGTGCTGCTGGTGGGCGGATATCAAACGGGGGCGATCGTAGCTTTTGCTGTGTCGGGATGCGCTGGCTTGTTTGTGCTGCGTGCTTTGCTAGATTTGTTGGTGAGGGAAAAGCTCGATCGAATAGCCGAAAAATAAATATACTTACTTGGTAATTAGGTTCGTAGTGAGGACTTTAGTCCTCATTTAAAACACTAAAGTAAAGACGAATTCAGCTCATGCTGTCTCCTGCATTTTTAGCAGATTTAATGCTGCAAAACGTTCATATTCTGCTTGTTGGGTCGCTAAATTTGCTTCTATTTCTGGTCGATTTGCGTGATAATAAGTCAGTGCAGCATAAACCTGCGCTAGGGTGAGATGATCCAGATCCGCTGCTATTTCCTCAGCACTATTACCTTGTTTGTATAAGACTACGATTCGCTGCACCGATGTGGCAGTACCTGCAATAATAGGGATGCCACCGCGAAGGTGCGGATCGCGGATAATGAGAGTGCCAATATCAGTTAAAGTTGGCATAGGTGAATCTGGGGTTAAAAATTAGAATTCAATTCTAGCATAAATTTATTAATTTTTTAAGCTATAATCTAATCAACCTGCCCTAAGTGTTCCAGAAGATAAGCAGCAGGAGGATTTGCTATGTCAACTACTGTTCGAGAAGTTTACGATCGCGTTCTTTCTACCCTTTCACCAAAGGATAGACTGCGCTTGGCAACTCTTATTCTCAACGATTTGGTGCAGCAAAATCTATCGGTTGTCGATGAAAGCGAGACTTGGACTGAAGAAGATAAACTCGATGTGACTACATTTTCTTTGCAGTATGCGGCCACCATTTTTCCTGAAAACGAGGAGATTTAATAGTGTCTTTTAATCCTGGTGATGTGGTGACAGTAGATTTTCCTGGTGTCACTGGCATTAAACGTCGTCCGGCGGTAATTCTATCATCAGTTACCTATAACACAACCCGCCGCGATGTAATAGCTGGACTACTGACTACACAGACAACTGCTTTAGGTATAACTGATTATATACTCCAAGATTGGGCCACAGCAGGTTTACGAGTCGTTTCGGTTTTTCGCAGTTTTATTGTCACTCTACCGCCATCTTCCAACTTAGTTCTAATTGGTCATCTGTCGGAACGTGACTGGAAGGAAGTTCGTGCTTGCTTGAAAGTCGCTCTTGCGGATTTGGAATGATATAGTTGTTACTGTTGGACGAAGAAGTGTTCGACAATATCCTCTTTAGAGTAGATTATCCTTGAATTTTGCCGACTTAATTTATGAAATATTTTGTCCTACTACCGTGCTTCTAGATACTCACAGAGAGTAGTTGGTTCGGGAATTGGTAAACCCTCCTCTCGCAACCCTTCTAAGTGAAATTCGATCGCTTCTTTAATTTCCTGCTGTACTTCCGCAAGGGTAGCGCCTGTGGCTGCACATCCAGGTAAATCTGGCGCATAAGCTGAATAGTTATTGGGTGTTTTTTCAATGACGATCGCATAACGCATCATTTAGTCTCGAATTTAGAGTTGATTAGTTAATTGTAGGGTGTGTGACGGCGATAAATCTTTACATCAAAACCAGGAAAATATGTACAGTCAATCGATTTTAGATTTTAGATTTTAGATTTTAGATTTTAGATTAACCCCACGGATAAATTCGGGGGAAGAGAGGATTTTAGATTTTCGATTTGGGACGATCTGAATTTCAACAAAAAAATACTGCCGAATAAATGTTGTGTTTATTTATAAAACCATTGTGTTCAGGTGCGGATATCTTAAATTGTCGATAGGTAGCTAGGAATTTTTCGTGGATCCACACCCTACGAATTAAGTAAACATTATTGCATGATATATCAGCTCGATCGAGAGTTGATTCACTTGATTTGATAAATGTAAGCATCATCAATGTACCTATGATTGACGCTTTGATTCGTTATCCGTCTCCCTGAGAAACTTGATTTGAAACGTTGTTGTAACTCGCGCAATCCCTGAATTAATTCATCTTTGACACTGACTGCGACAAGGGCTGTCCAATCAATTTTCAATTCTGGCTCTACCTCGCGAAAGACTGATAGTATCTCGTGGTAAGTTTTAAGTGGGCCTTTCTTATCATATGAAGGCGATGTGAGCATCAATCGCCAGGTTTCGGGTTCTGGTGCGTAGAACCAGAGAGCAGAATCAACTGATACACCTGCTGCATTAAGAGCGTCTATTAGTCTTTGACCTTCTGCTATTTCTTGACTTACCAATGTTGCTGTACCCATTGTAAAATTCCGTGATTGCTGTCGGTAATTGCTGAGTAAATATCGAGGGCTTTTTGTCGGTCATGTTTTTGGTAACGGCTTTCTTCTGACCAGTCTTTAAGAACTACCCATGCAGTTAAAAACTCTACATCTTTTAGCAGAGTTTTTAATTCGGAATCAAGTTTAGCAACTTTAACAAGTTTTTCTAAATCGTGGGTGTAACTGTCGAAAACAGTTTTTTTGTCAGGAAAGTCGAATTTCCGCGTTTGTTTTGCGATGCAAGCTTTTAAAGCGCATTCAACAACATAACCGCTGAGATAGTAAGCACCAGAGTATTGACGATTTTCGAGCAGCACTTCTACTTCTTTAAGTCGAGTGAGTGCGATGTTTTGTAAATCTCGTCTATTCACAAGTTTAGCTTACCTCCATGAAATCAGCAAGAAGACCGGGCGGTTGAAACCGCGTCTGGATTTACAATTATCCAATACGAGAGGAAGTTCAACCAACCAAATGCAAAAATGATACCTAGCGTGTGGGTTGGGGTTGTTGCCTTTACCACTTGCTAGATATCATTTTGATATCAGAGTTAGATTTTCAATACCCCCAGGGGAATTCGAATCCCCGTCGCATCCGTGAAAGGGATGTGTCCTAGGCCTCTAGACGATGGGGGCGCGTTTTTCGTTGCGTTTGCTTGTGTTCCGCACCTTTATTACCTTAACTAATCTTTCTGAATTTGTCAACTACTTTGCGAAAGTTTTTTTCTAGTCGTCCGAAAGTTGCTCGCAGTAGGCTTTGAGGATGGCGGCGCAATTGCCGATCGCCCCGAGATGAGCAATTTCAAACCCGTGGGTATTCTGGGTGGGGAAAGCCAAACAAGCGGCGCGGGCCACATGGCCGAACTTCATGGCGATCGAAGCATCGCTTCCAAAACCGCTAATCACCGCCAACTGCACCTCTACATCGACTGCTGCGGCTGCTGCGCCTAATTGGCCGTTCAATCCTTCATCGTAGACTCCGTAGCCGTCCTGAACCAGCAACACCGGGTTTTCGCCATCTGCGATCGGGTATTCCGGCGCGATCGGGCAAATTTCCAAAGCAATCAGCGCATCCAACGGCTGGCGCTGCGTGAAATACAAAGCCCCGATCGCCCCAACCTCCTCCTTCGCCGACGCCACCAAATAAACATTCACCGCAGGCTCTTTCAAATATTCCGCCAGAGCCAGCAAAATCGCCACAGAAGCCTTGTTGTCAAGGGTGTAGCTCGCGATCCAATCCTTCAAGCGCAGCGGGCGTTTGCGGTGCTTTCCCACCACCATCCGGGTGCCCGGCCGAATTCCGGCCTCGGCTAATTCCTCGGCGGTACACTTGGTTTCGATCCAGGCATTTTCCCACTTGACAGCAGCATCTTCCTGCTGAGCTTTTTGCGGTGATTCGTGAGAAACGTGGCGACTCCCGAAGCTGAGAATGCCGCTAATTGTTTGCTTGTCGCCCAATAAATCGACGACGCCTTCGCCATAAACCCAAGGAAACGCGCCACCCAACCTGCGGACTTCGACGCGGCCGATCTCGCCTATTGTTTTAACTAGGGCGCCAATTTCGTCTTTGTGGGCGGTAATGGCGATCGACTTGGAGGGATTGCGCCCGGGAATGAGGGCGATCGCATTGTCAGCGCGATCGATCCAAGCATTCACTCCCAGGGCGGCGAACTTTTCCATCAACCGCTGGTTAATTTCCGACTCCGCACCGCTGGGTGAGTGCAGCATGACTAATTCTTCGATTGTTTGAAATAGGCGATCGAACTCTAACATTTTTGATTCCCGGATTTGGGAGCGTATTTTGACATATATTAAAGCAGATTTTTTCTGGGTAGGAATCGTATTTTCTGAAGTGAATCTGATTTTTTTTGAACCGCAGAGGGCGCAGAGGGCGCAGAGAGCGTTATTATAAAAATGATTTTTTTTTAATATTCTTCTATGCTTGTCAATAAAATACTGCAACTTTTGCAACGTAAAATCCGCGCCCAAAAGTTAGGTGTAGAATTCAAGAGAGTTGCTAGCTTTAATTTGCCCGGTAATTTAATTGTGCAAGGAAATCGCCAACAAGTAAACTTGCCGGAGGAGAAAGGCATGGATGGAGAATTTATTGAAGTGCTTTTAGATGACTGTTACGGAGTGGAACAATTATCTGAATCGCTGATGAAAGTTCTCGATATCGGGGCGAATGTCGGGTTATTTCCGATCGCCGCCCGGAATCGATTTCCTCAAGCTGTAATTCACGCCTACGAAGCTAATCCAAACTTAGAAATTTACCTCAAACATCAATCTGAAATTGCCAATTTTACCTATTTTATGGAGGCTGTGGGAGCCGAAGATGGTAGAGTAGTTCTGGATATTCGGGAAGTATCGGGAAAAACGCGATCGCGCGTCAGCGAAAACGGTGATGTACCGATGGTATCGTTGAAAAGGGCGATCGATCGCATTGGCGGCAGCGTCGATTTAGCCAAAGTAGACTGCGAAGGTGCAGAATGGCTGTTATTTGAAGACCGAGATTCTTGGCAACTCGTGCAAAACCTGTCTTTAGAATATCACTTGTGGTCTGGTCACACTCACGCCGAAACCCGACAAGTTATTGAAAATTTAGGATTTCGGGTCACAAAGCAAACGCCAATAGATAAATGGTACGGCTCGATCTTAGCATCCCGAACCCCCAACCCTAAATAAGGTTCGTAGTTAGGACTTCAGTCCTCAGACTTTTTGAAGGACTGAAGTCCTAACTACAAACCAATTTTAACAGAATAGGACTTACGCGCGGGAGCCAGAAACCGGGTTTTTTCGAGAAAACTTTGTTGTGATTCGCAGATTTAGGGAAAAACCCGGTTTCTTTGTCGGAGTGCGCCCAGGACTGCTGAACTTGGATTAAATCAGTTCTTCACCTTGATTAAAACTGTGCATTCCTTGATTTTCCTCGACGCGCACAATAACATCTTCGGGAGTATTGATGATGCCTTTGAATGATTCTTGACTTGCTTGCAAAGCTTGTTCCTTGTTTTTGCGATCGGCAAGTTCGCGCTGCAACTTATCAATTATCCGTTCAAAACGAGCTGCTTGCCTGAGCATTTCCTGCTCCGAAAAATCCAGCAATTGAATCAAACTAGCAATTTGATTTTCCAGTAATTGATTTTCGTAAGCATTGTGAGATTGCACAATATTTGCCGATGTTTTTGAATTATTAAAAACATCTTTTTCGTCAGACAAAGACAGAGCCGTTTTGACACTAAGTGCAAAATGTTTAAACAATTGAGCTGTGCTATGGGGAATTTTTACTTTAAGGAAAATGACTACAGTAAACAAACTTCCCGATCGCAAAAGTCCCCCAAATGCCAAGACAGACTTGACTTTGTACGGGATAATTAAGGAATCTTGTTCCGGAATAAAGGGGCTGCCTTTTGCCTCGGATACGTGAAAAATATTTAATACTGCTGGTTCTAATTGCAGAAACCTTTCTCCCTCGATGCCGAGGACTGTAGGAATATCTAAACCGAACTGTCTGATGGTTTCCGAAATCGCCGGCATTTTGGCTACTACTTCGGTGCTAACTAAGGGAATAGCTGTATTTTCTACTGCTGTGTGCCGAGAATTCCACTGCGGTTCTATGCCTGCGGTTGCTAGTAGAGTCCAGCATTTCATGTCGGCGGCAGGGGATTTGCCATTCATTAAGCGGCGGGCGGATTGTTGCAATGATTCTTCTAATTCCCCGTAGGGATGAGTTTTGAACAAACGCACCAAAACACAGCTATTTTCTCCAGTTTGCGAATCGCAAAAATGTTGGTAAATATACTTGACAATTTTCTGGCTGCTAGCTTCCATACTAGCAGAATTTCTACCGAACTGGCGCAGCACTAAACTGCATTTCGCGATGTCTTGCGGGGTAAATAGGGTAATATCGTACATTAGAAAACGCTCTCCCAGACTCAAACACTCTTTTTCATTTATCCTTACGTCCGTTACCCCATCCGGAATTCTACTGAGAGTTTTTCCAAGTGTTAGTTAAAATATGTACAAAGTTTGCCAGCCAAATGCAGCGCTTGTCTGGCAGGATACAGAAATTAAGACTAAGCAAGAGTAATAGAAAACATCTATCCCGTAGCGCGCGCACCGCGCACAGAGAGGCAGATGTATGATTTATGGCGTTTGCAAGGATTTGTGGCGGTGACTCGGGCAGAGAAATTAAAGTAGCGAGACTTTTCTACCAGAGTCAGGATGATAATCTAACAGGTTTTTAGTGAGGACTTCAGTCCTCAGCAAAAGAAGGACTTAAGTCCTCACTACGAACCTGTAGTGAGGACTTAAGTCCTCAGCAAAAGAAGGACTTAAGTCCTCACTACGAACCTTTTTTTGTTTAAGTTGAGGCTTTGTTTAAAATTTTTAATCATCCCAAACAACTCTACTGGGCTGGTTGAGACTTGGCTTGCAGAGCATCTTTAGCCGACAATCCCTGATCTTGAACGCCAAAATACCACAAACTTGCAGCAGCTTCGGCGCGAGTCACGGATTTCTTCGGCTGAAAGAGAGTAGTAAAACCAAAAACCCGACGAATATTCGCCAAATCTCCATTGTTGAAATCAGCTAAAACTGCTCGCGACGCCTGGGAATCAATCTTAGAAGCATCTTGAAAACCCCATTTTTCTTTTACTCCGTCAATGTTGGCTGTAGGCAAAACTTGACGAGTATCTAATGGTACTTTCCAAAGAATCATTGTTTCGCGGGTTAAAGGTGCATCCGGACGAAATTTCATATCTTTCGTTTCTCCAGAAAGCGAACTCGGAATTAAACCGGCTTCTGCTAAACCTTGAATTGCTGCAAAATCTGGATCTGTTTTGGGTATGTCAGAAAAGGCCGGTTCGCTAGATTCTACTGCTAATCTAATTTGTTTGGCTTGACGGCTGGCATAAATCTGATTGTTTGCTGCTACTAACCAGCGGGCGTATTCGCGGCGGGTGACAATTTTGTTGGGTTCGGGTAAACTGTTGCCAGTTTCTAAATTGGCACCGCTTTTAGATCGCACTTTCAGTGCTTCTAACTGAGCCAAATCTGCCACGTACTGCTGCAACTGTTGAGGAATTTTGGTGTCTAGTTGGCTAACTTTTTCTGATTTTGGCGAGGCGGATGGGGTTGGAGTAGTTCCTTCTGAATTTGATGGACTTGGTGAAGCGGTTGGAGATGGGCTAGACTCGGAATTGTTAGGTTGGGGACTGGCTGCTATTTCTGGGCCCTCTTTGCTGTAGTCGATCGCAAATTCTGTAGAACCTCCTACTTTTTGAGTCCCAGAAAGCGACACTGTTACCCGCAATTTATCTCGGGTTGCTACCAAAGAACCTTGTCCTTCGGCGGTTGGGCGGCTGACTATTTGCCAATTCCTGCGCCCAAATTCTGTCTGATAAAAGTTCTGAACCGAATTAACCGGATCTGTGCTTTCCCAGCGCAGCCGCACGTTTTTTGACTGTCCATCGCTGGGCGCACCAACTTCGATTAACTGAGCATTAGGATAGAGTGGAATCTCTGTCGGGAAATCGGCAGGAAGTTTGGCGGTTGTGCTGGTTTCAACTGCTGTCGCTGGGGGAGCAACAGGGACGGGAAGCGGAGTTTCGGTTAATTTCGGATCGGCGGCTACCGATTCTTCGAGGGCTTTGCTGTTGGGGCTGTTTGCACAAGCTGTCACAGAAACCAGCAGACTGATAGCCAGCCAAGTCTTTGCAGTAGCGAGTATATTGGTTTTATTAGTTTTACTGGTTTTGGTTGGGCCGATCGAGTTGCCTCGCCGTTGAGTACGTATAATATTCAGCATAAATCCCTCGTTTGCGGATATATTTCTAGGCTAGCGCAGATCGGACAAATATAATTTTTACCCAAATGAAATTTCTGCATATAATCCTAGTTACTGCTACGTTACTTGTTTCGGCCGTCAAGTTTGGCAGTCCCGCAAAAGCTGAAGCAGCCCCGCTGCGGGCGCCACTTCCTCAGCCGGAGTGGCAGCCGTTTTGCTCGGCAATGGGTCAGTTTGCGATCGATATGCCGGGAAATCCCAAAATTAATACTGAAACTTTTTCAACTCAAATTACCACTCATACATACAGGTCGATCTTAAAAAACAAAGAAACTTATTTACTTCAATATTTTGACCTAGATTTTCGGACTAGCAACAAGAATATCAAAATTACTTTAAATAATGCAGTAGATTTTTTTGTCGTGGCTGCAAATGCTAAATTGCTGCAAGTGCGTGATATTTCCCTGGGCGGCTACCCGGGAAAAGAGTTTGAGTTTCAGCCACTTTCTCCCAAGGAACCTATAGGTGTCGGTCAAGTTTTTTTGGTCGAAAAGCGCGTTTACGGGCTGGTTGCTACTACTCCAGAGCCAGAAAATGCTCAAAAATTTCTCGACTCTTTTCGTTTGTATTGAAGCAGGAAGTTCGGCAACGGATGTCAGCGATCGGTCATCAGTCATCAGTCATTAGTCATTGGTAATTGGTAATTGGTAATTGGTAATTGGTAATTGGTAATTGGTAATTGGTAATTGGTAATTGGTAATTGGTAATTGGTAATTGGTAATTGGTAATCTCTAAAAATATTAGCTTTGGTAACTAAAAATATCGAATCAACCTGATTGATGATGAATAGTGCGTCCCGGAATAATTAAGTTAAATTTAATCTAATACCCGTTTGAAAAAAGAATGCAACTGCTTTGTCAGCTTCAAACCAATATTCAGTAACTCATCCCTAATCGCAAATCCTTCGACACTTCGACAAGCGCTCGCGCCGAAATCTAAAATCTAAAATCGTTCGACGCTCGCGCCGAAATCTAAAATCTAAAATGCTATAAGACCTTATTTTATTTTTTGTACTCTATCTAAGGACAGAGGTAAATTTTACACCTGTGGAGCGATGTAGCGGATTCCTAAATTTTATATGTTTGAGATAAGGCTTTTTAGAGAGCAGAAAGCAGCAGCTAAAATTCTGTGTGGCTTAATCTCACTCAACGAAGTCTCACTCATCGACAGCTTACCCGGAGGGTATTAACATATTATGAATAAACTAACACCAATTCTCATCAGCGGTCTCCTATTATTTGGAGCTGCTGCTTGCACTGAGGGGGCTAAAACTAGCGCCGATGCTCCTAATTCTACCACAGAAAATGTCAAGAGCCCGCCCCCAGCCGAGAATGTTCAAAAAACTCAGTCCGACGCAACTAGCGATGTTCGCAAAGCCCAAGCAAATTCTGATATCAGGGCCAGAGAACAGCGCAACAATGTGACTGGTGGCGATGCAATCAGAGCCGATGGCGACCTGAAAAGTGAAGTTCGTTCTAAGTTGGAAGTGAACATTACTAAAGGTGCGCTCACTGTTGAGGCAAAAGACGGGGCTGTTACCGTAGGTGGCACAGTTCCAAATCAAACTGATTTAGCTAAAATAGAGCCGCTAGCTAAAGAAATTAAGGGTGTCAAAAGCGTGAATGTTACGGCTGTTGTCGCCCCCGCTGCACCCGCCGCATCGCCTACCAAGTAATAAATTAGAAGGAAGTTAGGCAACGGATTTGGTAACGGATAGTTTGACGGATTTAACCGATACAAGTAAGAGGGAAAATTGGGGATTTCAAAAGTGCTTTCGCAGTGGATTACAACGCTTACGTGAATCTTCCGGTTGCGTTTTTTTGAGTTAAAGAGTTGAAGATTAACCCACTCAAAAATCCGCGTTCCAAACTCGCGCAATACCTGCAATTTGCCATTGGCAATTTGCCATTGGCAATTTACGATTTAAAATTCCCGATGATTAGTGGAAACCTGTCGGAAGATAGAGGTCGAGGTTATTCCCAGCGACCGATGAAAAATGTGGGGAAAAAATGACTAAATGTGATTGATGGCAGCAAGCAGATCGTAAATTCTGTAGTTGTGTAAAAACAGTATTTTTTGAAGGAGAAAAGAAATGGCTTTAGGTCAACACAAACGGGCTGTAGGATCGTTTTCTAATTACCGCGATACGGAACTAGCCTTGATGGAACTGCAAAGTAGCGGGTTTCCGATGAATAAGGTTTCGGTAGTTGGAGAAAATCTCGATCGCAGCGAAATTGCGGGCGCTACCGCTGGTAAGAGTACCGACGAGAAAGTCGGCGGCGGCGTAAAAGCAGGCGCGACAGCGGGAGTCGTGACGGGCGGTTTGATTGGGTTGCTCGGAAGTATTGGGGCGCTGGCGATTCCGGGAGTTGGCCCGGTGATGGCGGGGGGCGCGATCGCCACTCTGCTTGCTGATACTGTAGTCGGAGGCGCGATCGGGGCTGCTGCTGGCGGTTTGGTCGGCGGTTTGGTCGGTTTGGGTGTTCCCGAAGCCAAAGCTCAGGTTTATAACGATCGCCTCTCGCGCGGAGAATATTTGGTATTCGTAGAAGGAACGGATGCTGAGTTGGCCACCGCCGAAGGAATTATGAGCGTGCGGGGCATTCAGGATTGGGGCATTTACGATGTGCCTACAGACACCGGCCGCAGATCGATGGGTCGCCACAAGCGCGCTGTGGGCGTGTTTTCCACTCGCCGCGAGACTGAACACGCGCTGGGAGAACTGAGAACAGGGGGTTTCGACATGGATCGGGTTTCGGTCATTGCTAAGGATGGCGATTCTAAAGGGGATATCGCAGGCATTGACGTGCACGACAGCGCAGACAACAAGGCCGATGAAGGGGCGACTAAGGGTGCGCTCACAGGCGGAACCCTGGGCGGTTTGACTGGCTTGTTGGTAGGTCTCGGCTTGGTGGCAATTCCGGGTATCGGGCCGATTATGCTGGCTGGAGCCTCGGCTACGGCGATCGCCACTACGCTAGCAGGTACTGCTTTGGGTGCGGCTGCGGGTAGCTTGATCGGAGCTTTAGTCGGTTTGGGAATTCCTGAAGAGGAAGCCAGAGCTTATAACGATCGAGTGGCGAGGGGAGATTACTTGGTACTGGTTGACGGCAGCGAAGCAGAAGTCGCTAAAGCTGGGGCTGTTCTGAGCCGCGGAGGCATTCAGGATTGGAACACCTACGACTCTCCCAGCGTGGATACCGCTCGGGCAGATTACGGCACTCCCGGCACTCCCGGCGCTGATACTACGCCTGGTATTTACGACCCCAATCAGGGCGTTGCTGGCAAGCGTCGGGTTTGATCCTTCAGACTTTGTTTGGGTATTAGATCTCTCCAAAAAAGCAAGTCTGGAACAGGCAAGATGCCTGTTCCACAATAATTATTGGAGATGTCTATTATTTCTACCGACGGCTGGGACGATCGCACTGGCGCACTCGGATTGTTTAGGGCGCAGGCGTTTAGCCGAATGCGGGTAAAATTCTCTCAAAAGTCGGCTTTTTCTGTGAAAGCCGGCTTTTGTTTTGTTCGGGAAACCTCAAAAAAGCGACCAAGCAAAAGTTGAATTTTGAGAGTGCGAGCTGGGCTTTGGGTCGGCTGGTCGATCGGCTCTATAAATTTTTACACTCTAAATCCGCAGCGATTTGTGAGTCTGTAACACTCACTACTGCAAGGGTTGCAAACCCTGGAGTATTATCAAATTGGATGACTAAAATTGCAGCAGAGATTGCCCCGTTAGTCAAAGAGCGACTATCTTTAATTATGGGGTGGCTAATTTCAGCAAATTATATCAGGTGAAGTAGCCAGTCCCGCGCGCCGAGTACGGCCTGCGGTGGTCGGCAATTATTAGAATAATTATTGTCGTCGCCTTGGGGCAAGACTTAGGCTGGTCATTGGTTGGCTGTAGCAGCCCAATTGCCTTAGGCAAGACCGGCTAAAGGAATATAGTTTTTCTGGGAATGCCTCAGCGAAGCATTTTTTCCAGCCCAGGAACAGCTTTTATGTCCGGGAGCGCGTCTGGTGTCGGGCGTTCTGTTAATTAGAAGCGCAAGCGCTCATGGATCGAGTAAACATTAACAACAAGCACAGCAGCGCGGGAGTACGGGAACGGCTCGCGGCGCTTTTTTTGGCGAAATCTCAGGCCCATGGCAGCCTATTGCTGGTTTCGCCTGGGACTCGATCGGCCAGGCGAGCGAAACAGCCTTCCTGTTCGATTTCACGCTGCATTGAGCACAGTGGGGGGAGGTGACACTAGCTGAGCTGACCGGGCTCTGCTTTCATGGGCGATCGAAGAAAGAAGGCAAAAACTAAAAGATATTCGGAGTTGAAGCTTCGAGTCCTTATTTCTTTCGGGAACTAATAGAATAGATTTGCTCCCCTGTACCAGCAATTTGTGGGCTGTGAATGTGGCGCGGGTGCCGCCAGCAAGAACCCCAAAAATATGCGATCGACAACTTATCGATTTATCGATATTTTGTAAATAGTTAGTAGTTAATAGTTAGTGATTAGCAGTTAGTATAAATACAACTAACAATTAACAACTAACATCAGCCGCAACTAACTCTTAGCAGCATAAGACTTACAGGCGGAAGCGAGAAACTCGGTTTCTTCATAAATGCCCCTAGCCAAGCCCTACTTTTACGAAAAACCGGGTGGCTTTTCGTGAGTTCTACGTAAATTATCAGGGTGATGCTAGAAATCAACCAGTTTTGATAATTATTACTGCGGCAGTATTGGTTTAAGAACTGACTAGCAAACACGAGCATACAAACTTTCAGACAACATTGAACATCGAGAAATTAAGGAAACTCACTCAATTTTTTTATGAATTTCACTGAGATTTTAAGTGCCGATGAACTTGTAACTAGACATAGAAACGGGGAACGAGATTTTCGAGGAGCCAACCTCATTGCCGCTCATTTGATTGAATCTAATCTCAGTCGAACTAATTTGAGCAGCACTAATTTGAAAGGGGCCAACTTAATTAGAAGTAAACTAATAGGAGCTAATTTAAATGGTGCCGACTTGAGCGGGGCTAATTTATCTAAGGCGAAATTAATTGAAGCGAACCTAGGCAGTTGTAGTTTAACGGGAACTGTGGCGATCGGAGCCGATTTTAGCGGAGCAAATCTCAGCGGAGCAATATTGTCTCGCGCTGACTTGAGCAAAGCTGTGATGACTGGAGCGAGTTTAGTCGGAGCTTGTTTGCTAAGTGGCTCGAAACTAATTGAGGCTAATTTGAGCGGGGCGACGCTGAGCCGAGCAATTATGAGCGGGGTTGATTTAAGCAGAGCAAATCTGACTAGAGCAATTATGAGCGAAGTAGATTTGAACGGAGCAAACCTGAGCGGTGCAAATCTAATTCGGGCTTATCTCAATCGCGGAAATCTCAGCGGTGTCAATTTGGTTGGGGCGATTTTGAGCGAAGCAAGTCTGCGGGAGGCTTGTATTTGTGCTGCTAATTTGAGCGGTGCTGACTTGAGCGGTGCTGACTTGAAAGGAGCTAATTTAAATGGTTCTAATTTGAGCGGTGCTGACTTGCAAGGCGCTAATTTGAGTAAAGCTAATTTGAATGGTTTAATTCTGCATAATGCTGATTTGAGGGCTGCGAATTTGAACAAAGCTTCTCTCAGGGGAGCTGATTTGAGCGGTGCAAATTTATCGGGTGCTAGCTTGCTGGAAGCAGATTTGCGGGGAGCGAATTTGAGTCACGCCAATTTGTCGGGAGCGGGTTTGCTGCTGAGTTCTTTGACAGGGGCAAATTTGACAGGAACTAATTTGTCGGAGGCTAATTTGATTGGGGCTAGCTTGAATGTTGCTAATTTGAACCAAGCGGCTTTGAGCGGGGCTATTTTGCCGAATGGGGCTACTCACAGCCGCGATTGATCGGATGTCCGGTAGCGTGTTGATTGTCAGTTGCGAGCAGGCTAGCGATCGATCGCGCGTGAAGTCAAAAGCTTCACTTACGTTACGTCGCTTTTTTGCAGTGGCGCGCTACTCGCCGGTGCGAGATCTCGCACCGGCGTTTGACTGGCGACAAAGCGCCCCAAAAAATAGTTGCGAGGGCCCTCGCAACTATTTTTTGGAATTTTTTTGGTAATTTACTTGAAAATTTCTAGAATCCGTGCTATTGTCAAAAGGTTTGAGACATTGTGAGTTAGAGGTAAAACCCCGCAGAATGAAACAATTGGGAACCCATCTGGTCGCTGATGCTTGGGAGTCTCCTGGAGACCTCCTCAACGATCCTGAACGTATCCGCCGCGCCATACTCGATGCGATCGAAGCCGGAGGAGCTACTCTCATCGATTTGTGCGTACACCAGTTTAGTCCTCACGGAGTGACGGCTACTGCAACTTTGGCAGAGTCTCATATAGCAATCCATACTTGGCCTGAACACGGTTATTTTGCAGCAGACTTATTTTTCTGCGGAGCCGGCGACCCTCACCGAGCCATGAAGGTGCTACAGACAGCTTTGGAAGCTAAACAGGTAAAACTCACTGAGTTCACGCGCGGTTTCGAGCCCGGGGTGGGCATTCTAGGTTCTGCTTGTGAAGAGCAGTATGCACCTCGTTTAGTAGAAACGAGTGCAGCCAGAGGATGATAGCCAATTAGCGTAACTTTGAATATTTTATGCTAGGTTTTCGTTAAAATCCCACGGTTCGAGCCGTGGGATTCTTGTTGAAATTTACCGAAGAATTGGGTCTAAAGTCCCGCCGTTCTAGGGCGGCTTTCAAAATCTTTTGTGGCGTTGCTGATTTACGGTATGAAAGGCTAAATATGCCAGTCATAGAAACCACTATCGACAAAGCTTGGGGATTTTTAACTTATTTTTTTTCATACCCTGATTAAGCAACGCCGGAACCAAGAATCCCCACGCGTTTAGGACGCGGAGTGTCACTTTCCCTTTAACAAAGGGCGAACAACTAAATAACCTGCACCGAAGGCAGCAATAACAATCAGAAAAATGGCGATCGCCAACCACAATCCACTTAAGTCTGAGGCTTTTTTGGGTTGAGATCGAATGCGGTAAGGAGTTTCCGGCACCTCTGCAAATAATTTTTCTGGCAGTGTATCCGGCATGGGAGGGGCTGTTGGCTCCGGTAGAGGGAAGGGGAAAGCCACTTTCTGAGGTGGTTGAGGTACGGCAGAGCTAGTCCGCGAGGTTACAGGTGCTGGGGGCTCCGGTTCAACGCTGAAATTGAATTTGACTGAGGGCATTTGAGGCATCCCAGTCTGGGTGACGTTCTGAGCCGAGTTGACTACTTGTTGTAGCTGCTGGGATACTTGAACTACTGTTTCTACTTCTCGCCGCAGTTGTTGATTTTGTTGAACTAATTGCTGGTTGTGGGTTTTGAGGGAGTCGAGCATTGCTTGGGCTGCTTGCAATTCCGCCGTGACTTCTCGATAGAGGGAAATCGGTACCGATGGAGAGTAACTATTTGAGTTTTCAGGGTTCGTATTGTCAGATAAGGTAGTATTTTGCATAATTGTAGATGGCGAGGGTGAACTTTTTTAAGTTTAGCCTGAGAGTATTTGCAATTAGATCGATCGCAACACAATTCGTCAAGATATTTGTTACAGATTTTGAGAGTGAGTTTAATTAAATCTTAGAAGTTTTCAGTCGATCGCTATGAACAACCACCCAACTGCACAAAGTATGTCGCAAAAGTCAAGTACCGAGGAAATGAAATACGGCGAACGCGAGATTTTGGAAGGAGAGTTAATTACTTTCCCGAACCCGCGAGTCGGGCGGCGCTATACGATTAACATTACTTTGCCGGAGTTTACTTGCAAGTGTCCGTTTTCAGGCTATCCCGATTTTGCGGCGATTCACGTTACTTACGTGCCCGACGAGCGGGTGGTCGAGTTGAAGGCGCTGAAGCTCTACGTTAACAGTTATCGCGATCGCTACATTTCTCACGAAGAATCGATCAATCAAATTTTAGATGATTTTGTCGCAGCTTGCGCGCCGCTGTACGTGACGATTAAGGGGGATTTTCTGCCACGGGGGAACGTGCATACCGTGGTTGAGGTGCGGCACGAGAAGTAGAAGGTTGAGTCTTCTGCGGCTGGTACTGATTGCGGTAGGGGCGTCCTTGAGATTCTCAATCAGCACCGAAAGCATGATTCTGACGCACCGTTTTTTGCTTTCGGTGCGTCAGTGAGATTGTTGGTTTGGCTCGAAAATAACGCTAGAGTAGAACACCCTACTTAATTGCTTCGGAGAGAGATTCTAAGGAGATAAATTGTTTCACATCTAATATTTCGATCAATACCAGTTCTCCGCTGCTAGAATAGTGCAGAATCATTTGCCCTTCATCTTCGGCATAGGCGATCGGGCGATGGCGTTCCGCCCCGCAAGCTACGGAAATTTCGATCAGCATCGCATCTACATCTTGGCTGTATCTAATCTTTTTCATATCTTGACCTCTTACCCGGATAAGCAGTAATTACTAAAATTTTATCATTATATTATTGGTAAACCACTCTCAGGACAAGTCCATTCAATCTTTGTTGACAAATAAACTTTCCTTCACCACTTGCTTCTAACTTACTAGGAGTTCTAATAGTTTCACAGATAAAATCTGTTGATATTGTCACCCCGCGACTTTCTAGAATTTCTATTTTTAGTAAGGCGTGTTGACTGAATTCAATCCTTTTTATCACCTTTATTTCCTGTTTAATTATCGTTTTTACCCGGATGTAAGATGGGCATTGCCCACCCTACAATTAGTTTTAATTAGCTAGAGAAGTCTCAGTAATCGCACTTTTGGTCTCTGCTGTTTTCAATTCTGCCAACTTGTCCAAAATCTCCACAACTTCTCGTTCAAATATCACCTGAGCGCGATTAGTGCGCCCGCCGACGTATAGCTTGCCATTTTTTTCCAAAGCCCAAATCTGCGAGTGAGACAGATAGCTCATCATCACGCTGAGCATTAGCAACCCAAAGCCAGTATAAACGAGCGGAATTCCTGGATCGGCTTTAATTTGCAATCCCGTGCTGCCAACAACTTCATCAATTGCCAGCATCACTCCGTTAACTTCCACCGCTGTACCGGCGCGAACTGTAGTTAACAATTTGCCATCAGTACCGTAGACTAACATTGTACCTTGCAAGTCCTTTGCTAGCAGAGAAACTCCTGCACTCAAATCTGGTTTTGTCGGAATCCAAGCACCCCAAATTCGGCCTTTACCTTGGGTATCTAACTGAGCCATTGGCAATTGTAAAACCGGGCTTTTGTTGAGGCGAACTCGGACAGCGGCTAGGCTCCAATCTGCTTGATAAAAGGTGACTCCCCGGTATCTGAGGGGCTCGTTAACGTGAATGGTTTTCCGATCGACCTCTTGGCCTGTTTTGTCCAAAACTGACAGATCCGAGTAAAATTGGTCGATCGCCCCGCTCGGACTATAATCGATCCAGAACCGATTCACACGCACCGACCAATCCTTCGGTATTTGTGGCCCCGCCCAAGGCCCAGCATCAGTGATATTCTGCACCCGAAACGTTTCACCGCTAGGAACCAATTCTTGACCCATAAATCCAGTCATCGAGCCAAACATCGACCCAGCTAAAATAATTAGCATACTCGCGTGAACAATAATCGGGCCGATTTTACCAATTATGCCCTTGCGAGCATAAACTTTTTCACCTTCTCGAAATATGCGGTAATTTTTTTGCTGCAAAAGTTGTTCTAACGAACTCAAAGAACTTGTTTCTAATTCCGCACTGAGAGCTAATTTTTCAAACTGCTTCGGTTCTTCATAAAATTTCCAGCGGCGGGCGGCTTTTAGGGCAGGAAATTGTCGGGTAAAAGTGCAAGCTGTCAAGCTGCTGCCGAACAAAATTAGGATTGACAAAAACCACCAAGTGCGGTATACGTGGTCTAGTCCTGAAATCAGCACAACTTTCCAAGTTAGGAAGCCGAACAAAGCCGGGTGTTCTGGATAGTTGGATTGGTAAAATTCTACAGATTGACCTTGTTCGATGACGGTGCCGGAAATGCTGAAAAATGCGATCGCCAGCAGCAAGATAATTGCCAGCCGCAAATCTGCCAGCACTGGCAAAAGTTCTCGCTTGAAAAACTTTAGAGGCGCAGTCGCCCAGTCTGATAATTTAGATAGAAATACTTCTTTTGATATCATTGGAAATTGGTAATTGGTAATTGGTAATTGGTAATTGGTAATTGGTAATTGGTAATTGGTAATTGGTAATTGGGTAACACACTACCAATCACAATTAATTAATTCTCTGTATCCTTCAATTTTGTATTGTTTTCGGTAATTCTTAAAGGAGTGAAGTCCTTACTACGAACCTTACTACGAATCTTACTGCGAATTTTAGGCGGGAAGAATGCGGGAAAGCAGAGAAAACACGCCAAATCCTACTAATAAAACGCCACTAACAGGCGTAATCCAACTCGACCAACGGCGCAATTCTAACAACTTTTTAATGCTCGCGGTAAAAGTACCTGCTACAATCAGCGGAGCCACGTAGCCCGCAGCGTAAAACAGCAGCAACACACCGCCTAAAACCAGATCTCCCGTTTTGGAAACCCAAGCTAATAGGGTAGCTAAAACCGGCGTGCTACAGGGAGAAGCTACTAAACCAAAAGTTAAGCCTAATAAGTACGATCGCACGCCCGCAGGCAAATCTTTCGGAACCCAGCCCACAGCGTCAAAAGACGGCATTTGTAAGGGTAAGGCTTCCAGTAAATTCAGCCCCATTAAAATCGCGATGATGCTGACAACGATCGGCAAACCCAGACCAATTTTGCCATAAACTTGACCAGCAAATGATGCTACAATGCCTAAACCCGCAAGAGTTGTCGCCAATCCCAGGGCAAACCATGCCGACTGGGCAGCAGCTTGCAGGCGGCTTTTTGCTTCGTATCCGCCGATGTAGCCGATCGTGATCGGCAACATGGAAAGCATACAGGGCGTCAAGCTCGTTAGCAACCCTGCCAGAAAAATCACTCCGACACTGACTAAACTCAGGTGTGTCAGTTGAGTGTTGACTAAATTATTAGCAAATTGTGCGAGTTGATAAAGTTGGGTTTGCAGGGTTTCCATCGGTCGATTTTAGATTTTAGATTTTAGATTTTAGATTGACTCCGGTGTCATCGAATTGAGATTTTAGATTTTAGATTGACTCTACAGATGAATCTGGGATATTCAACTAAATATCTATTTTTTCGGTTCTCCACGACTTAAGTCGGGGCTTATATCCCTATGCAAGTGAGTTCCGGCGAGTGTGATGTTCTGGCTATGTTGAAAATTGTAACAGATTCGGGTCGCTTCGGTTCAAGATTTGAGATGTGAGCGCGATCGCCTGATTGAGAGTGCTCGCGGGCGATCGTCAACTGCGATAATAGACTTGTTGCAAAAATAGCTAGGACGGGTTCGCCAGCCCATCCACAATTTTTTTTTCTTGTGGGATGGACAGACGAACCCGTCCGAAAATTTGATTCAAAGGACTTTGGCAATTCCAGCCCAATAAGCATCGCGAATTAAATAATTTATACATATTTGTGGGATGGGCGTCCCGCCAGTCATGAGAGGACGGGCGGGACGCCCATCCCACAAAAACCATCAATTTGTAAGTTATTTAATTCTCATTCCTAAGTGATTGCAAGATTATTCACCTTTTCCAATAATCTAAATCATCAAGATAGAGTCATGTTGCCATTTTGGCAGGTTTCAAATTTAGCTAAGCGGACTCCAATAAGTTCTGGGTTTAAATCAGCCTGTAGATCTATAGTGGTTCTCAAAAAAGTGAGGTACGTTGTTGGGATGCGAGCGCTCTTATATTTATTATATAGTAAGCGAGGTCGCATTAAAAACTCCATTTATAGTCATACCTCATCTTTCTAAGAAAGGCTATATGTATTAACCAAAGTGTGGTCTTAAAAATTTAAGTAGATAAATACACTAAACGCTCTTCTAAACCCGGTTTGTGCGAGAAATATTGGTGTGGAAGCGCAGTATTTAAGAAGAAACCGGGTTTCTCACCCGCGCGTGTAAATCCTAAAATATCAACAATTTGAGTTGGTAAATCAGCACCAACACCAAGATTCCTTGTCTGAGGTGCAATACGATGAAAGCAATCTCTTTGAGGCTGAGATTGCTTTCATCGCACGGCTAGCCCAGGAGAGATTTTGGTTAAAATGCGTCCAGGATTGCCAATAGCAGTTAAGTAGACTCTAGGGGAGCCATTGTCAGCCCAGCACGGCTCAATTGCATATGATAAAGTTCTGCTTGCTCTTGCGGGCCAACCCAGACGGTGGCCTGGCCTTCGTTGTGGATTTGGTCGGCGAGTTTCCAAGCTCGATCGCTCGTCATGCCTGGAATGTACTTAGTCAGACATTCCACAACGTGCTGAAACGTGTTGAAATCGTCGTTGAGGACTATTACCCGATAATTTGGATAAGGCTTGCGGGTAACTTGACTCGATCGAACGGGTGCTATGGTTGGTGAAGAGGTCATCGCGCGAACAGCCACTGAAACTACAAAATTTGTAAAAGAGTTACCGATAGCACTATAACACAATTTGAGATTTCTGAACCGAACTCGGCACTTACTGTCCCCTTCGCGGATTTTAGATTTTAGATTCGGGAATGACTTACGGGATTTTGAATGGGAGCATCTCAGTTTTGCATTTACTATAGTGCTATCCCCGAAGAGCGAGTATTGCAGCACTCGCGAGCTCGCGACAGGGCGCACTATAATAATTAATTTTTTCAAAAAAGAGATGCTCCCTTTTGAATTCCTCCACTAAAATACCGGTTATTCGCAAACAGTATCAGGATTTTAGATTTCCTGTACGATAGCAACTGCATTGGCAAAATACCATTTTCAGATTGGATTTGCGCCGCCAGATTGGCGACGCTTTGACGCATTGTTCGATCTGTCATAGCCTGTTGAATCGCTTTTATAAGTCGTTCAACTCAACAGCCTAAAGTTTTGCTAAGGCTCGATCGATATGCACTTTCATTTTTTCGGCCAAGACAGGGACATTGGGTTCTTGAAGAATACTTAGATGATCTCCAGGGATATCATATATGTCTAATCCTCCAACTGCCAGATCCTTCCAGTTTTCCAAAGTGCTAAAGTGACTTTCATCCTTCGCTCGGAACAAAACCGCCCTGCCTGGATAAGGTTGTGGCTTGTAACTGTTGAAAGCGTAATTCCGAAACTCTACTCCAGGATCTACCTTATGATTATTAATCATCATGCCAGAAGTCGATTTAGTCTTCGATTTTAGGATCTTTTTTAACAAATAGGGAAGCCCTTGTTGGCGCAGCTTTTTGAGATGAAAAGCCAGCTTCTGGCTGAATGACAGTTTGTTTTTTCCTGGAATCGCACTATCCAAAAGACCCAGTAAAGCTACCTCCTCACCCTGTAAATGAAGTAGATGTGCCATTTCAAAGGCTACTAAGCCACCTAATGACTCACCCGCTAGGAGGTAAGGCCCTTTAGGTTGATGTTTTTGGATTTCTTTGAGATAGCGAGTTGCCATATCTGCAACACTCACTAAATCCGTTGGTGATTTGTCAAGTTTATCCTTTTGGAACATACTGACTTCCTCGTTGAGATAAACTCCATAACAGGTCTGGTCTTTGCCGAGGTGTCTTGACAAATCATAGTAAAGAAATATGCCGTAAATGAAGAATAAAGGTAGTTTGGAACTGCCTTCCTGAATCGTGACTAAAGCCTGTGCAGAAGACAAACATCCTTCTTCGCGAAGGGTGTTAGCCAACTGCTGAATCGTTGGTGATTGGAAAAGAATAGCTAAAGATAGCTCTTTCTTGTAGGTTTCCTCTATTTCACGAATTAGCGATATCGCTAATAGGGAATGTCCTCCCAACTCGAAAAAATTATCTGTGGTACTGATGGGTGAAGTATGCAATACTTTTTCCCAAATCTTGATGAGTTGAATTTCCAAATCATCCTGGGGACGGGCCAATTCTCTTGGCTTTTCTTGCTGTACTTTATTTGTCGTCTCGGAGGGAGCGGGAGGATTGGGTGTGGCGGATTCGACTGGTTTTGCTTCGCGAGATTGTTCGGGTACGGGTAGAGCTTTACGATCGACCTTACCATTAGGTGTTAGGGGTAGAGCTTCCAAGAAAACAAAGATAGACGGCACCATATATTCTGGTACGTAGTCTTTGAGCAGACTTCGCAGTTCTTGGATGGTGGGGTTCTGATTGTTGAGGGCGACAATATAACCCACTAGACGCTTGTCGCCTGGAACATCTTCCCTGACGATGACAACGGCCTGCTGCACCTTGGGGTGTTTGACCAAAACAGACTCGATTTCACCGAGTTCGATCCGAAAACCGCGAATTTTGACTTGAAAATCTAGGCGACCCAAACACTCAATATTTCCATCTGGCAAATAACGCGCTAAGTCCCCCGTCTTGTAGATTCGTTCGCTTTCCCGAAATGGATTAGGAATAAATCTCTCTGTGGTTAAATCGTCACGCTGCAAATAGCCCCGGGCTAATCCTGAACCACCAATATGTAATTCCCCAGCCACCCCAATGGGAACGGGTTGCAGGAGAGGATCTAAGATGTAGATATCGGTGTTGGCGATCGGCTTACCAATTAAAATTCGCTGTTCGGCATCTTTGACTTGATAAACCGTTGACCAAACTGTTGTTTCTGTCGGCCCGTACATATTCCAAAGTTCTGTACCTTTGGTTAACAATTGGGCAGCCAATTCTTTGGGCATGGCTTCCCCACCGGAGAGCATTTTCATCCGGGACTGACCTTCCCAACCCGGTTCCAGCAATAATAATCGCCAAGTCGCTGGGGTAGCTTGCAGGATCGTAATCCCCAATTGGACGATCGTCCTTAATAACTTTCTGCCATCCATGGCAGCTTCCCGACTCAGGATGACAACCTGCGCTCCCACAGTCAGGGGTAAGTACAGTTCTAAGACTGCAATATCAAACGAGAGAGTGGTGACAGACAGCAAAATATCCGCCTCACAGATTCCCGGTTGCTCGCGCATCGAACGTAAAAAATTGACTGCGCCGCGGTGAAGAACTTGTACGCCTTTGGGCTTACCCGTAGAACCAGACGTGTAAATGACGTAGGCCATATTTTCTGGCGTAACACTTGCGATCGGTGTTTCCTGACTCTCTTGGGCAATGAGAGACCAATCCGCATCCAAACAGATGACCAATGCTTCTTTGGCTGCTTTGGTAGGCAGGTTCTTGACAAGCTGCTGTTGTGTTAACAATAGTTTGGCTTCGGAATTCTCGATCATGTATTCCACGCGATCGTCCGGGTAGTTCGGGTCTATGGGAACATAGGCTCCGCCCGCCTTCAGCACACCTAATAATCCCACCAGCATTTCCAGAGAACGATCGACACAAATGCCAACTAAATCATCTGGTTTTACCCCTTTTTTTTGTAAATAGTGGGCTAGTTGATTGGAGCGTTGATGCAGTTCTTGGTAAGTTAATGTTTGACCTTCAAAGGAAACCGCAATTTTCTCTGGAGTTGCTTCTGCTTGTTGAGTCACTAAGTGGTGGAGGCATCGATCTTGTGACTCATCTGTTTGAGTCTGATTCCATTCCACAAGCAACAAATTTTTCTCTTTGTCTGGCAACAACGGCAATGCAGAAATCGGTTGTTCTGCATGAGCCACAATCCCAGCCAACAAAATCTGGAAATGCTCGTTCATTCGTTCAATGGTTTCTGCATCAAACAAATCCCTGCTGTAAGACCAACTCCCCTCCAATCCTTCGCTGGTTGGTTTTAAGTACAAAGTTAAGTCAAACTTCCCTTCGTTATTTTCAATCACCCAAGGACTTGCTGTTAATTTTGACAGATCGATCGTTTGGAAGGGAATATTTTCCTCAAAGACAAAGGTCACTTGAAACAGAGGAGAATAGCTCAAATCGATCTCGGGACAAAATTGATCGACCAACAAACAATAGGGTACATCTTGATAGGCTTGCGCTAACAAAACGACTTTCCGCACTCGTCCCAGAAACTCTAGGAACGTGGGATTGCCGGACATATCTGTACGAAGGGGGACAGCATTCACAAAATTTTCTGAATTCACACGGCTCACAAAAGGGGAGCCAACAATCACGTCTTCTGTACCTGTATAGCGATACAGCAAAATATTAAAGGCGGCTAACAGGGTTGTTGAGAGAGTGACCCCTTCCTGCTCGGCCAATATACCTAAGGCAGTCGCGATTTCCCCAGAAATGCCAAAAGACAGAGAAGCTTCCCGAAAGGATTGCTCTGGGGGGCGCGGTCGGTCAGTGGGTAGGGGTAATAAAGGAGGGGCTCCAGCAAGTTGTTTTTTCCAATAGGCTAAGGAGTCTTGAAGGGGGAGCTTTCGTACCTCTGACATCAGAGTTGCATAGGATGTTTCGTAGATTGCCCGATCGATAGATTGGAATTTGGGATCGTAATACAAGATTAATCTCAGGATCCCCAAGGCTGCAACCCATTCTTTAGCTCGTATATATTTCTGGATTTCGTAAGGCAATCGATCGCCAAAAAGCTTAGTCCAGTGTTTTTTTCCTTCTTCATAGGCAACTAGATATTCTTCTTTTTTAGTTTGTTCAACGTAACTCCATTGCTGAGAATGATCTCGAATTGCATGGATCAGAAAGTAGGTCGATTTACTGGATATATTATTGCCAGTGTAGCGATATTGAGAAACGACTTCACCGTGGAAATAGACAGGAAAATTACGGGCAATTCGCAAACATAAATTGTAATCTTCGATCGCTAATACACTTGGATCAAATGCACCGATAGACTCAATGGCGACAGTATCGAGGGCAGCACGGCGAAACATAATACAACCGCATTGAATCCTATGCCGGATAGCTAAAATAGTTTCATAATTAGCAACTTCAGGCTGATTCTCATATTTCTCTTCTACTTTGTAGGAGCCATCAGGTTGAATGGAATAGAAGAAATAACGACCAAAGACAAAGCCCACCTCTGGCAGGGCGTTGAGATGCTTGACTCCAATCTCGATCGCTTCAGGTAACAGGCAATCATCACTATCCAGGAAAAGAATATACTCTCCCGTACTAACCCGCAGACCAGTATTGCGTGCAGCCGCCACACCTTGGTTATTTTGATAGACGTATGTTACTTTCGGGTAGCGATCGCAGACTTCTTTCGTATCATCAGTAGAGCCATCGTCTACTACGATCACCTCAAACGGAGGGTAGCTTTGTTCCAGAATGCTCTCAATTGCTTCCGGTAAAAATTGGGCGCAATTATAAGATGGAATCACTACCGATACATTTTTTGTCATTTTCTAGACTCCCAAAGTTATGTTAAAAGTTTCTGCACCCAATATTTAAAATATATCTCTCCAGACATCTATCTGTCCACACATTTATCTGTCCCCACATCTATCTGTTACAACAAAATTGCTATAGCAAGGGGAAAAGTGCCGATTTTGCGAGGTCGGGAGGTCTTTACTATCCCTTCCCTCCCACACATGGCTCGATCTCCACAGGTTAAGATACCGTGCAAGGCAGTGGAAATACCTAAAATACCACACCTATTTTTACATCCATTTAAGTAGGTAGGTAGGCGAGATTAAATAAACTTTATTATGTAACAATATGTAAACAAGGCTAACGAGTGCTGCTAGATGTGTATTTGAATACTTTACAATCGTTTACATATTTGCATTTTACAGCGCCGACCTACTTAGTGGTCTACAATTAATGTTTTTCGCATTCTTAATCCTTGTATAGAAATGGTTACATCGAATTACATCATTACTTTTGCAGGACTAAGCGAACCTATTAAGTTATAGCGGTTCTCACAAAGATTCGCGGACGTTGTTGGGAAGAAGGCGCTCTTGATTTAAGCGTTTATGTAAGCTGTCAGCCATACCTCATCTTTTTGAGAAAGGCTATATACCATTTGTTAAAAATGATGCGACTGTATTTGCAGAGTGTGTCGCTCTCTTTCAATGCCAGGCATTGAATCGACTTTTCGACTGGCGATGCACCTTAGATATCGGGGAAAATCAACAAATCCAACAATTGTTATGTCGCACGATTTCTGAAAGATGGTATTAGGATAATCGGTAATCGATAGTTGGTAATCAGTAGTCGGAAATCAGAAAAAAGCTTTCAGGTTAAAAGCTTAAAAGCCCCTCACCAATTACCAATTACCAATTACCCATTACCGGTATTAGTAGCGAGAACTTCAGTCCTCGGAAACAAAAACTAAAGTCCCCACTACAAACCGATAAAAGTTCGTAGTGAGGACTTCAGTTCTAAAACTCAGATGTTACTAAGCCGCAGCCAAATTTGCTGCTGCGAAATCCCAGTTAGCCAAATTGTCTAGGAAATTAGCAATGTAATCGGGACGGCGATTTTGGAAATCCAAATAATAAGCGTGTTCCCACACATCCAAAGTCAGCAAAGGAGTTTGGCCGTGTGCTAGCGGGGTGTCAGCGTTAGCAGTTTTGGTAACTTTCAAAGTACCGTTGTCCACAACCAGCCAAGCCCAGCCGCTGCCGAACTGAGTTGTCGCAGCAGCCTTAAATTCTTCTTTGAATTTGTCGAAGCTGCCAAAGTCGGCATTGATTTTATCAGCTAAAGCTCCTGTCGGAGTGCCGCCGCCGCCCGCTTTGAGGGAATTCCAAAAGAAATTGTGGTTCCAAACTTGACCTGCATTGTTGAAGATGCCGGCTTTGGATGGATCTTTGGCAGATTCCATTACAATTTCTTCTAGGGATTTGCTGGCTAGTTCGGTGCCTTCAATCAGTTTGTTGAGATTGGTCACGTAAGCAGCATGGTGCTTGTCGTGGTGGAACGAAAACGTGTTGGCCGACATATGACCTGACTCTAGGGCGTCAGCGGCGAAGGGTAATGGTGCGAGTGTAAATGCCATTGTGTTCAATCCTCTCTTGGTGGCTTTTTTGGGTTGACTTTCCGGCTTTTGTATGATTTGAGCCATTTTATCTCAGTTGCAGCATTTTAGAATCTTGAATTCTACTTTTCACCAAATCTACTAATACCAGGTTTCACATAGCACAAACATTGCCTAAAAGTCAACCCGCCTGGGCAATATATAAAAGTTGGTAGGAAATTGTCACTAGACAGAATTTTAATGATGGTTATAAATAAATTAAACCTGTTTTTTATCAAATATAAGCTCAATTTAACTTAAGCTGTAAGCAAGTCCAACAAATTCCCGGAGCAGTCAATGGAAAACCGTTCAAATAACCAGACTAATTCCCCTCCTAAATGGTTGAATTTGAAACTAATAGTCAGCGGTCTGGAAACAGT